>NZ_MUES01000024.1:0-42774 GCF_001995745.1 Salinivibrio sp. ML323
ATATATATGTGAATAAAGAGGGTGACGATGACTTACTAAAAATAATGAAAAAAAATATAATCATTAGAAAACTGCTAAATGAGGATAAACAACGTGCCGATCTTAGCCCTTATCATCAAAAAATCATCGAAGATACTGATTTGGGGCATTGGAGTTTATGGCAAGATGAGCTCGATACCAGTGAAATGGAGGCAGTACCATTACCAAAAAAGCTAGTCGCGCGTGATCCTAAAAGCAGCATTAATGAAGGGGTCGTAGCGATTGATTTTGGTACCAAAAGCACGGTTGTGGCGTATCAAAAAGATAACGTTAACATTCATCCGATGCGGATTGGTACCGGGGATCTCAGCAAAGATATTGCAGCGCATCACTATGAAAACCCAACCATTATGGAGTTTGTTAATCTCAACGCATTTTTAACCGCTTACCATCAAAAAGAGAACAAGCCCGATACGCGTTGGTGTGATCTGACGATTTCTCACACTGCACAAAATTCGTTACAAGGCAGTGAATCCAGCAAGTTCAATACATTTCTTGATGCGTTAAAGCAATGGGCTGGGGATAAAAACCGAAACTTAAAGGTTGTCGGTCAGCATGGCAAGATCATCGATCTTCCGCCTTTCCTATCTCTTGAGGATGGAGATTTTAATCCCATTGAAATTTATGCCTATTACTTAGGGTTATATATCAATAACCTGAATAACGGTATTTTTATGGACTACATTTTGTCTTTCCCTGTCACCTATGAAGTGGCCATTCGCGACAAAATTATCCATAGCTTTAGAAATGGACTTAAAAAATCGCTGCCGGCCGAGCTGGGTAAAGAGACGATTAATACCATATCGGTGAAGAAAGGTGCCAGCGAGCCAGCGGCTTATGCACTGACGGCATTACAAGCTTACCATATCGAGCCAGAAGGCGATGAACGTGTTTTTTATAGCGTGTTCGATTTTGGTGGCGGTACAACAGATTTTGACTTTGGCATTTATCGTGAACCAACAGATAAGAAGGACCGACGTCGCTTTGATTATGTAATTGAGCACTTTGGCGCCGGCGGTGATAAGTTTTTAGGCGGCGAGAATTTACTCGAGCTTCTTGCCTTTGAAGTGTTTAAGAAAAACAAAAATAGCTTGTTAGAGCAGGGTATTCAATTTGAGAAACACCCTGAGCGAGATGCGTTTGCGGGGAGTGAGCAGTTATTAAGTCGTTCGCAAGAGGCACGCACAAATACCAAACAGCTGTGCATTGCCTTGCGGCCTTACTGGGAAGAGCATGACGACTTTTCGTTTGATGCATCAGGTGAATTGCAAGTGACACTCACAGATGTCAATGGTGTACAGCACTCTGCTTTTGGATTGCAAATCGATGAACAAGAATTAAACGCCATTTTATCAAGCCGTATCGAGCGCGGTGTCGAAAACTTTTTCGATGCACTGCGGCTAGCATTTAGTAACCGTCAACATATGCTATCGGATATTTCTAATGTGAAGATATTCTTGGCCGGTAATGCGAGTCAATCGAGCTTCGTAAGGGCACTTTTTGATAAACATATTGCGTTGCAACATCAAGAAATGGGGCTAGCTGAAGGTGAAAGCCGGTTTGAGCTTTTTCAGCCACTGGGCGTTGATAGCCAGGATCTTGAGAAGCCAACCGGTAAAACCGGGGTGGCTTTTGGGTTGATCGAATCGCGCGAAGGTGGCCGAATTAAAGTGATTGATCACAATGTGAATGATGATGATATTCGCTTTAAATATTACCTTGGCGAGAATAGAAAGAAAAAATTTAAGCCTATTATCGAACGCGACGTTAGCTTTAATCAATGGATTGACTTTACTTTCGCGGATTACCAAACTTTTGAGATTTTTTATACAGATCAACCCAGTACCAGTACCGGCCAAGTGGCGATTTCTGATACGAGTATCAAAAAGAAAGTGATAAAGCTAGACACGACGGACGATGACGCCTTGGTGTTCATTCGTGTTGTCTCGCCCACTGCCATTGAGTACGTCATTGCGAACGAGGACGATATTCACAATGACATATACCTCAATGAAATCAACCGTATCGAACTTTAAGGAGAACGACGATGATTGCTTTATTACCAACGCTGATCCCATCAATCGTGAGTGCAATAGCAAAAGTCGCGGCAACGGTCGGGCCTATGGTTGCTAAATACGGACCTATGGTGATTAAAACCGTGGGAGAAAATTTACCGAAAGTAATGAGTACTGTCGAGGCAATCAATGTCGCCACTGGGGTATTTAACCCCAGTGATAGTGTCAGTAACCTGGGTGAAAAAGCACTGGCCGCAGATAAAAAGCCTGAAGATTTCGATAAAATCAATGATTATATTGACTATCTTAAACATGATGTTCAGGTTGAAGAACATGAATTGAATACATCGTCAGTTGATACTGCCGTTCGCGATGTTGTTGGAACAACGATTGCCATTAAAGCCATTGCAGAAAATATAGACATGCAGATGTCAAAAATATCACTGCCATTGTTGAATACTATAAGTAGACTAGATGTAGAACCAAAATTGACACTGGCAATCATGACGGCTTATGCGCAAACTGAATTAGAACCTGCTCATCTTGAGAAATACTTGGCCGATAAATTAAGTCTACAAGAAGCGCATCAACACAGTGATGTATTAGTAAGAGCACACCAGATCGCCAATCCCGACATGGACACAACACAAGCGGAAAACGCGGTTATGAATTTACGATAGGATCAACAATGACAAAATCACTGATTGAGCTGCTTGAAGAGCATGCAAGTATTGCACAAACAAATTTCGGGCTTGAAAAACCCATTCATATTCTTGAACATGAGTTTTCGCTCTATCACATCAAAGAAGTGACATTTGATGAAGACTCACCACGAAAAGAAGCGTTCGAGAATGTACTGAATGCATTAACGGTTCAAGGTATTGTTTTTACCTATCTATTGCTGGGTACCAAAGACAGTGTTTATTTTTATTTTGGTATTGCTAAAAACAAGCAGTATCAAGACAATATTGTCTTAGATGTAGATGATATTGGTGAAAAAATACTCAAACCCTCCATCGAAGGTAATTTTAGAGGCAGTGTTGTAGAAAAACTGGATAAAAATCAACGCTCCGAAGTTAAAGAAGCATTGGAAGGTTTTCCTCATATGTATCGACTGCAAGGGGTGCCTAGTGTGCATGAGGATAACGAGGAGTTTCAAGGTGTAGACCGACTCGTTGATATCATGTCTGGGGACGAGTTCTGCTTTGCAGTATTAGCCGATCCCTTGTCATTATTAGAAATTAAAACAATTGAGTCAGAGCTTTATACCATTTATAACAAGCTGCTACCCCTAGCGAAAAAAACCGTTCAAGATGGAAAAAATGAGGCAAGGACAACTGGTGAAACGGAGGGAAGTTCGGAGACAACATCAACGGGAAAAAATGACGGAATTACTATTACTCAAAATACAGGAAAGACTTACTCTATAACAGAAGGCACATCAACAACGGGGGGAGAAAAGCAGTCCTCCAATAGCTATACCACAAACGATCATGATAAATACAAAAGCGGTTCAGAAGCTAAAAATAAAGGCACGACGACTTCTACATCTGTAGCTAAAAACATAGGCAGTAATACATCAGAACAAAAAGGCACTTCATCGAGTGAGTCCCGAGAGTTTACCGATAAAGCGATCCAAGAATGGCTTGATTACATTGATGATGTGCTATTGCATCGCGTGCAAGTTGGAAAAAACAAAGGGCTTTATCTATCGAATATATATATGCTAGCCAAAAACAAGGCCAGTGCGATTAAATTAGGGAACACGGCTCGGTCGATATTTTCTGGCGAAGAGACAAATAAGTCACCGCTGACAGTGACACGTGTGACAAACAAAAAAGAGGTTTATGCTTTTAGAAACTTACAACTGCCGATATTAAAGAAAAATAATAACAGAGAAAACCCCGAAGCTTATAGGCAGTTAAATCTATTACATGCTAAAAACCCATTGAACAATTATGATTGTAATTGGCTTTCCACCAATGAGTTAAGTGTGGTGGCAGGTCTACCACAAAAGGAAGTCGTTGGGTTAACCCTAAAAGAAGAAGTTGAATTTGGGTTGAATATAGCGAAAGCGATTGAGGAACCTAACCAGCTTTATCTTGGTAATTTGGTTAAAAGTGGCTTAATTCAAGGTGTTGATGTTCATTTAGATAAAAATGAGTTAGATAAACATATCTTTATCGCGGGGGTAACAGGTAGCGGAAAAACCACCACCTGTCAGCGATTACTGGACTCTGCGGATATGCCTTTTTTGGTGATTGAACCGGCAAAAACTGAATACAGGGTGCTTGCTAAGAACAATGACGATATTCTTATTTTCACCTTAGGGAATAATAATATCGCACCATTTAAACTCAATCCATTTGAGTTCTTCCCACATGAGAATATCACCTCTCGTGTTGATATGATAAAAGCCAGTATTGAATCCTCATTCGATATGGAAGCAGCGATCCCTCAATTAATTGAAGCGGCAATTTATCAGTGCTATGAAGATAAAGGTTGGGATATTGCTAACTCGAAGAACCGATTTTATGATGATCCTTTTTCTGATGGCGTCTATGCGTTTCCTACTTTAAGTGACTTGGTGTTGAAGACCGAAGAAGTGGTCGCTAGCCAAGGTTTTGATGACCGACTGAAGCAAGATTATATTGGGTCTATTAAAGCCAGATTACAAGGTTTATTAGTAGGTGCGAAAGGCATCATGCTTGATACCCCACGCTCGATTAACTTTAATGATCTGGTAAAAAGAAATGTCATTCTTGAGTTGGAAGAAATACGCAATCCGAGTGAAAAATCATTGATTATGGGTTTCGTTTTATCGAATCTAAATGAAGCGATTAGAGCGAATCATCGAGCCTATCAAAAACAAGGGAAAAAATTTCGCCATATCACCTTAATTGAAGAAGCGCACCGTTTGTTGTCTAAGTTTGAGGTTGGTGATAGTCAAAATAAAAAACAGGGTGTTGAAACCTTTGCGGATATGTTAGCTGAAGTGAGAAAGTACGGTGAATCTTTGATTATTGTCGATCAGATTCCTAATAAACTCACTCCCGAAGTACTTAAAAATACCAACACAAAAATTATCCATAAGCTATTTGCTAAAGACGATAAAGAGGCCGTAGGGAACACTATGGCGCTTACGGATGAACAAAAAGATTTCTTATCTAATTTAGAGCCGGGGCGGGTGTTACTATCGAGCTCTGGGATGAGTAAACCACTGCAAGTACAAATAAAAGAGTATATTAGTACTACTAATGAAGAAGAGATTGATGAAGATGAAATTAGAAAGTTAGCACTTAACTTTTATATCAATAACTATCGTTCAGGCTTCATTCCTGGCCTAGAATTTCTCAATGTACCACCCAACGAGGACGATATTATTGATTTTTTACATGGTAAGGTGGCAATGGCGTGGTACCAGGCCGTAGGTCAAGACAAGAAAAAGGATGATTTAGTATATTATATCGACCGTTTTGGATGGGAGTTTATGTGTCATTTTATTAATGAAAACTGTTACAATACGGGTGATAACGCGGATGAACAGGAAAGACAATCATTGCTAAATGATTTTTTACACAGTTTATATATAGATCGTGATGTGCGCATTACATTGCGACATCATGATACTTTTAGAAAAGATCTAAAAGTTAAAGTTTAGGAGGCGTTATGGGTTTTTTCAGTAGCTTGGGTTCAGCGTTATCTAGCATAGCGTCTAGCGCATGCAACGTAATCAGTAGTGTGGCGAGTAAAATTACAGATGCGGTAAGTACGACCGCTACGAAGATCGCTGAAATGGGAGTGGAACTGGCAGCAAAAGTCGGTGATACGATCAAGGCGATTGGTATTAGTCTAGGTATTATTAACCCTAACTCCGATATGGTAGAGCTTGGCGAAAAAGCCATGATGGCTGATATGAAGCCAGATGACTTTGATACCATTAATGAATACATTAACTATCTTCAAGATGACGTGACCATTGATCGGGAAAAGTTTGATAATTTGGACGAGAAAGATCTATTGGCTCGCTCGTCGATTGGTGCATCGATTACATTAAAAGGTATTAATGAAAAGCTAGATACTGTTGTTACGCCTGATTTTCTGGCGGTAGTTGCGCAACAGGGTGTCGAATCAAAAGAAATTATCGAAACCATAAAAGTATATAAAGAAAAGCAGTTAGAAACGGGTGACTATGGTCTTTACATCAAGGATGAGTTAAGTGTTAGTGAAAGTGGAAAACACGCGGATGCATTGGTCGCAGCCTACCAGAGGGTCGCTCCCGATCTATCGGTGGAGCAAATAGAAGACAAAGTGATGAGGTTAAAGTCTTAAATGACAGATTATATCGTTTCTGTAAAAGGTGACCAAGCGCAAGCCTATCGACTAATTTGGGGCCAGAGAGAAATTATTCGGTTTGAGGGAGAAGAGTATCTTTCGAAGGCTGATTTTTGGCACACCTTTAAGAAAAAAATTGAGTATGTCGAGGGAGAAAAAATCGCGATTGTCATGATTAGGGATGATCCAGAATTCAGTATCGACCCTGATGTGACCATCGCTGATCGCTTTAATAATGAATTAGAAGATGTTCTACTAGCTATCGATGAATTTTGCTTACGGAACCGTGAAGCTTTGTGCTTCCCAAGCTCTATTGACAAATTGGCGCATCGACGTGTGATTCAGGAACGTCCCTATAATGAAGCGCCGATAGTTGATGATAATCTGTCTGATTCCGATAGCTCTTCCTCCGATGAAACCAGTATTCAGGCATTTTATCTTAAAAAAACGCGCAGCTATAAAAGGCAACAATAATGGCTATTTCCGAAAATGATTTATTATCTGCACTGGAAGATAAAACGGTACAAAAAAAAATTATTGCTATTGTTGAGAGCTCTAAGCAGATAAGTGCTAAGCAGTTGAGCGAAAGAGAAAACACCGTTAGAGTTGAAGAGTATGCTCTTATCAAGGAGAGGAATGAAGAGCTAGAGCTGGCACTGACTGAACAAAAAGAGAAGGTTGAAGTGTCAAAAAAGGAGCTTTCCGATCTGGTTAAAGCTTATGAAGATCTAGCGCAAAAAAAGAAAAACACAGAGGAGGATCTTAATGCTTATAAAGAAGATAACAAAAAACTGGTCGAGGCGTTGAGTGACAAGAAAGATGAGCTGAAAAGCAGGCAAGAACAACTAAGTGAGGTAAATGCCGCGTTAGATAAGTATAAGCATACCTTTGAAAGCGATATATTGCTCAGCCAACTGTATCACGAGTTAAGCGAAAAAACTCAGGGGTCGTTACGAGGTATTTTCAAGGATACCAGCACTCAGGGGTTAGTGGCTTGTGGTATCCAAGAAAAGAATATTGCTAATCTTTGGGATTATATAAAAAACGAAGTGGTTAACGGTGATAATGCCGATATAGATAGGGTTATTAAGATGTTTGATGCTCTATTCGAACGCTTTATTTTGGCTTATCCGATGTTCTCGTTTCAGGAAGTAACTAAAGGTATAGAATTCGATACTCAACAGCACATCAAACACAATACGAGTAAGAATACCAGCGGTCCTATTCAACACGTATTGCTCAGAGGTTATGTAAACACCAACACCAATAAAGTAATCAAGCCATCAGTCGTTTTTTTGTGAACTGTAAGGCTAAATATAACCAATTCTGATGAGAAATTGTCTAATGAAAATAGTTATTCATGAGAGTTTTTAATATTAAAAGTCGGGAAAGATATGCCAATAAAACCACCTGGAAAATCAAATATAGCGTGTAAAGAATGTGGTTATATTCTATCCAATAGACAAGCATTTTTAATCAAGATGCGTGTAAAGAAGTTTGTATGTCCTAAATGTCGATCTGACAAGATTACGCTCATTATGTACTAACTAAAAAGACGTTTCATTAAGCGTATTTATGGTCCTTTTTCGAGGCTGTGCAAATGCACTTTGTATCTAACCCCGTGTTTAACGCTGATGCAAGGTACATATCTTAGCGTATATACCTTGCTAAACTGGAGCAACGTATTGCAACCAGTCAGTGTCCATACTCTCACACCAACGGATACACAGGATCGCCCCAGGTGGCGGTGTTGCCGTCCATCATCAATTCAATGGTTAACGGCACGATTTTTTGCATCATGCATACGCAGTCTTTTAGCTGGGCGCGGTTGGCTTGGCTGCCGTGGGTGGCGCCGCCGTGGAGTAATTGATTACGTAACGTATACAAGCGGCTAAAAACAGCGGCTAATACTGTTGCGGTATCACTGTTTGCCAAGGCTTTGTGCGCGCGGGCTTTTGCGCTTTTGCGCGCAGCTTGCCAGCTGTCTTCAGTGATATGGCCGGCTTGATATTCCCAATAGGCTTGCAGGATATAATCATTATCGAGAATCACCCGGATCGGGCCTGAGAACTCTTGCCATACTAAATGGGTTAAACGTGCTTCTTTATCGAGGTGAATCAGTTTTTCTAGAAAGCCTTGATAGAGGTTTTTCTCGGTAAACTGACGTTTTTGCGCAAACTCTTGCGCATAAGCGGCGTTAAATGCAATCCATAAGAAAATAAACTGGCTGTCTGTATCATCCGTTTGCTCGGCTTGTTTTAGCCAGCTGAGAGCTCGGTGTACACGAATAGACAAATTTTCAGGATAATGCTCGCGCTCTTGGCGCTGCCTCGTTTTAAGTGTTTCATAGTTGGGCATAATGCCTCCCTTTGGTGGGGACCCCAAGGCCAGCTAGGCTGGCCATGGAGATGCTGTGAGCTTACAAATACCGCCCTTGAATATACTCGCGGAAGTGGGCGGGGTTGAGGGTTTCGCCGGTGGCGTCTTTAAGTAAGTTGTCGGTTGAAGTGGTGCTGGCGCGTTGCCAGATATGTTGGGACAACCAGTCAAAAATGGGTGAGAGGTTGCCGCTGGCGATTATACCGTCGACATCCAGTTGCTGGCGCATCGCTTGCATTAATTGCGCGGCATAGAGGGCACCCAAGGTGTAGGTGGGGAAGTAACCAAAGCTGCCATCGGTCCAGTGAATGTCTTGCATACAGCCGTTTTTGTCATTGCCGGCGGTACTCAGGCCAAGGTATTGCTGCATCGCGGTGTCCCAGCGCTCAGGAATATGGTCCACCTCCATTTTGCCGCTGATCAGATCGCGTTCAATGTCATAGCGCAGCATGATATGGGCAGGATAGGTGACCTCGTCGGCATCGACACGGATAAAGCCAGGTGATACCTCAGTGAGCACGCGGTGGAGGTTTTCGACCTGAAACGCGGGATCATCCTGGCGGTTAAAGGCCTGTTTGGCTTGTTGACAGATTAAAGTCGCGAAGGGGGCGCTGCGGGCGAGCTGCATTTCAAAAAACAGGCTTTGGCTTTCATGTACGCCCATCGAGCGCGCTTGTCCCACCGGCAAGCCTGCTAAGTCTTGAGGTAATCCTTGTTCATAGCGCGCATGGCCGGTTTCGTGGATCACGCCCATTAATGCCGAGGTGAAATCTTGCTCATCATAGCGGGTGGTGATGCGCACATCGGTGGGTACACCACCACAAAATGGATGCGTGCTGATATCGAGTCGACCATACTCAAAGCTAAACCCAAGCTGCTTCATCACGTGTTCACCCAAGGCTTTTTGTTGCGCTTGTGGGAAAGGGCCTTTAGGCGTGATCACCGGCTCTTGTGCTTGCTTGTCGACCACGGTTTGGATGGTCTCTGGTAGCCATTGTTTGAGGGCACCAAACACTTCATCAATACGCTCGGCGGTCATCCCGGGTTCGTACAAATCAAGGAGCGCATCATAAGGGGCACACAGCTTCTGGTCAGCGCGGATATGGGCTTCTTCACGCGCCAGGGCGACCACTTCTTTTAAATTTTTGGCAAACCCGTCCCAGTCATTATCTTGGCGTTGCTGACGCCAAGCATGCTCGCATTTAGCGCCCGCTAAAGACTTGGCTTTGACTAAGGTGTCGGGAAGTACGCTGGCTTGCTGCCATTGGCGCTTCATTTCTGCCACGCTTGCTTTTTGCGTGGCGCTTAGGTGGCGGGATTTTTCATCCACGTCCGCGAACCAGTCACCCAGCTCTGGCTGGGTCATTTGTTGATGACAGTAGAGGGCGAGTTCTGCCATGGCGTCGGCACGGGCGTGATTGCCGCCATCTGGCATCATGGTGGCTTGATCCCAACCGCAGATTGCGGCAAGGTGCTGAAAATGCGATAGACGTTTGAAGTGAGCTTCCAGCTTATCTAGTTGTTCCATAATCACTTTCCTTGTTTACAACGTTGCCGGATATTCTGGCAATTTCAGAGAGAAAAGCAAGGCAGCGCCTCTGGTTCTGCCAGTAAATGCAATAAAGGAGTTTGCAACGTCATGTATCTATTTGGATACGGGAGTTTGATGAATCCAGCCTCACGGGCGCTGACAGGCGATTCAGGGTGGGCGTGTCCGGTGACTGTCAGTGGACTAAGCCGCCACTGGAGCAATGTGAGTGAGGCGCTTATCTCACCGCTGGTAGTGCTTGAAGGGGAGGGTGAATGTAACGGGGTACTGGTCAATATCGATCCCGAGTCACTGCCCGACTTTGATCGGCGTGAGGCAGGCTATCAGCGTTTACAGTTAGCTGAATCCAACATCGCGCTGCCCGAAGACGTGACGCTTGATGGCCCCGTGTACGTGTATGTTGCCGATACGCGGCGTCCCCCAGATGCAGACAAGCCGATTGCCCAATCCTATGTCGATACGGTCATGGCAGGCTGTTTACGCTACTCAGCGGATTTTGCCCGCGCGTTTTTAACCACCACTCAGGGATGGGAAGGCGCTTATCATAACGATCGCGCCGAGCCAAGGTATCCACGGGTGGCAGGAGTGAGCGATCAAGATAGAGTAGACATCGATCGTTTGATGCAGGCGCACTTGACCGCTTTTACAGCGCGCGGTTAATCAGTCATTGATTGTTCATGACAAGAAAAGGCCACCGACAATGCGGTGGCCTTTTGCGTGTTTACATGATGCGATCGTCGATGTGATTAATTCACGTCCACATAAACGAACTCTGGCGAAGTGACTTCCACGCGGCGGTTTTTCGCGCGACCATCGGCAGTATCGTTACTGGCCGTCGGGGCGGATTCGCCTTTGCCCATCACGGTTAAGCGCTCAGCCGCAATGCCCGCGTCTAAGAAGACATCCGCAACGACTTGTGCACGCTCTTCAGAGAGTGTTTGGTTATAAGCGGCTGGCCCTTGGCTGTCGGTATGACCCACGATCGTTGCCGTCGCTTCGTCATACTTCAGCAAGCGGTCGACCAAGGGTTGCAAGGAGGCGATCGCTTGCTCAGAGAGACTGGCTTTATCAAAACCAAACATTTCAGTTTCGCCGGCCTCAGAGAGCACAATCGATTGCGGTTCGGCAACCGGCTCTGGTTCTTGAACGGGCTCAGGCTCTGCCATAACTGGCTCTTCAACCATCGGCTCTGGCATTGGCTGGTTGTCAGTGCGTCCGAAGTGATACGTCATGCCGACAGTCACGAAGTTATTATCGACGCTTGAGAAGTAGCCATCATCCATATCGTTGATGTGCTGATATTCCAGGCGAACGTTGAGTTTTTCCGTCGCTTGGTGATCGACACCGAGTGCTCCCATCAGTGACACATCGTCACGATCGCCGGCGTTGCTATTAAAGTCCCACATGGCGGCACCAAGCTTACCGTAAAGGGCCGTATCAGGTTTGAAGTGATAAGAAAACTTGGGCGCAAGTGTCAACGCAGTCAGATCGCCCGAGGCGCCAACAGTGGTACCTGATTGGTCAAATGCGGTATCAAAGCGGCCTAAATAATCATAGGTTCCCTCGAGCGCAAACCAATTGTTGAAATCATAGCCGGTAATAATACCCGCGCCGAGCTCTGAATCTCCGCAATCGGTGTCAGTCACACAGCTATCTTCTAAAAACGAAGGGCCAACGCGGCCACCCATGTATAGACCGCTGTCTTGCTGTGCATAAGCTGCTGGTGCGACGGCGAGTAAGAGGCCGAGACCTGTCACGACTTTTTTCATGCCACTCTCCTATTCAAGGATATGAAGTATCTTATTTTACGCATTGTGAATGCTTGTTATTCAGTCACCTTAGACCATGCGGTTGCAACTGCCAGCGAGTGGGGCAGGCTCAACATGGATAACGTGACGTGGATCCTAGGCTAGGCCTGAGAGGCGTGTAACACAATAGGCGAGAAGCGATTTGACCATGATTTGACGTGTTTAACACAGGTGTCTTATTGATGGGAAAGTGCTGACAGAGGCCGGACATAAGCCGGCCTGTGATTCATCAAGGTTATGACTTTCGGGTCCCCGTCAGGCGCTTTTGTGGGCCTTGCCCATTCACAGGGCGGCTGACTGAGATTTCGCGGCCCTTTTTCATCCCCCGCTCGTAATCATCTGTCATCGCCGCCATGGCTTCTTTCAATTGTTGCTTAAAGGTCTCGCGGTCAATATTGGCGAACTCTTTATCAATATAGTTTTTGATTTTGTCGTCGCTATCACGTGCGTCAAGCTGTGGGAGCTTATCGAGCGCGCCCTCAAGCCAGCCCGTGGTAAATGACTGTACGCGTCGCGTTACCTCTTGCGTACTGGTGCCGGTGCCTGCAAAGCTATTGCGAAACTGGCCGATATGCTCATTCATATCACGATAGACCACATCGAAAGCAAAAGCGGCAAAGATAGCGCGGTCTGCATCACCGATAAACTCAGCCTGTTTTAACCCCTTGTGATTGACGAGCACACACTCCACCCCAAACCTGCTATTAATACCGCGAATAATTTTTAAGATCGATTGGCTAATCGAAGCGGGTAACAGTTTTTCTGAGCGCGTTTTACCCATACTGATGAAGTCAATGTCGTCCTGATCGAGACCATGCTTACGCATCAGCCGCTCGGCCATTTTGATCGCCTGCGCTGCCTCATTCACATTGGCGGAATTGCTAAGCTCCAGGCATTTAGCAATTTTTTTGAGCGCTTTGCTTTTCGGATCTGACATGCATACTTCCCGGAAACGAACAAACGCGCATTGTATCGCGTCCGCGAGAGACAACAAAGGGTTGAAAGTATTGACGGTTGTGCTCGGTCTTATAGAAGGGATGAGTAACAAGGCGTGAATACGAATGAAAAAAGCGGGTGGTGTCATTGGCGCGTTAGTAGTGGTCGTGATTGCGGTGATCAATGCCGAGGTGGGCCGTCGTGCGATTAACCAATGGGTAGATCCGGCCAGTTACATTGGCCTTTGGTTGTTATCTGCCGCCGTTATGGCGTTGGCAGGGCAGCGACTTTACCCGCTAAAGGACGTGGCCGAGCGTTGGCAAGGAGAAGCATGCTTCTCACGTCAAATGCCGCCTTTTTCGACATGGCGTCTTGCAGGCTTGCTTTTCCTTGCGGTGACCAGTGCGGTATTCGCCTGCCGATTACTGGATATCGCCACCTTGGGCTTGGTGATGGTGGCGAGTGTGCAAGGTGTATTGGGGCTGGCATCTCGCTCCCCCCATCAACACCGACTATGGATGGGTTTAATGTTGATTTTCGCGGGGTTGGGGTACTTACTTGCCCCGGGCATGTATGCACCCAGCCCGTTAGGCATGATTCTTGGGCTGATGAGTGGTGGTGCATGGGCGAGTTTTTGGCTGCAAGTGACCCAACGTGCTCACCAAGCCGACGTCATCGTGGCGACCAGTTTACGGATGAGTTTATTGTTCGTGCTGCCCTTACTCATTTTTACTTTACCCAATGGGTTTCTCTCACTGCGCGGTGTTGGGTTCGCTGTCTTTGCTGGCGCATTGTTTGTGTTGGCTGCTGGCGTATTCTGGCACATGATAGCTTCAACTCAGAGGCTATTGGTACAACCAATCATCTGGGTGACCGTTTTGCTCGCCTTGATGGGTCTGGTCGCTTGGGATCAAAACAGCGTGATGAATATGCGCCTCACGAGCGCGGCTGCAGTTGTGGTGATTGGGTTGATTGTCATTGGTGGTGCCGGGCGCGCAGAGCATCCCGACTAATTTCTCAGAGCTGTTTATCTATACAGTAATTGGTGGGGTTTGTTACACTGAGAAGATGACTCACACAACGTAACCCTGATAACGCCTGTGTCCTCATTCTCTTCGTCCTACATGCAGCAAGGCTTTGTGATCACACGTCAACAGCGTGATCGCGGCCAAACCACGTCGATTATACTTTGGCTATCGACGCCAGATGGCCCGGTCAAGCTGTGCGTTGATGATCAGCAAAGCGTGTTTTTTGTACCGCAAGAAGAAAAAGCGCGCGTGGATGCTTTACTCCCATCGGTTGATCCTCACGCTTACTGTAAAGCAGTGTCATTATCCACCTTTCAACACACGCCCGTGGCGGCTTGTTATTTCAGTAGTGTGAAACGCGCGCAAGAGGGACAAAGGGTGATAAGCGGGGCGGCTATTCCTTTATATGAAGGCGATATTCGGCTCGCCGACCGCTATTTAATGGAGCGGTACATATGTGGCAGCTTGCTATTCACCGGCCAAGCTCGTCAACGCCAAGGTTACCTAGAGGTGACTCAAGGCAAAGCCAAACAGGCAGACTACACTCCGACGTTGCACCATGTTTCTCTCGATATTGAATGCTCACAAAAAGGCCAGCTTTATTCGGTGGGACTCGCGAGTGAAAAGGATAGCCGAGTGATCATGGTGGGTGCGCCTGAAGACAATGCCCCTGACTGGATAGAGTGGGTCGATAACGAGGAAGCGTTACTGGGCGCGCTAGAAAGATGGTTTGCCTATTACGATCCCGATGTGGTGGTGGGTTGGAATGTGATTGATTTTGACTTTCGCTTGCTTGTGAAGCGCGCCCAGGCCTATCAGCGCGATCTGCGCCTTGGTCGCGGTGGAGAGCGGGCTTATTGGCGGGATGGGGGAAGCAATAAACCTGGCTTTATCAGTTTGTCGGGACGGGTGGTGATTGATGGTATCGACGCACTAAAAACCGCGACTTATGGATTTCGCTCATGGGCACTGGAGGCGGTTGCACAAACGTTATTGGGAGAGGGAAAAGCGATTGATAATCCCCATGACCGGATGGCCTCTATCAATCGCATGTTTCACCACGATAAGGTGGCACTGGCGACCTACAACTTGCAAGACTGTGTATTAGTCAACCGGATATTTGCTCACACCCATTTACTGGATTTTCTTATTGAGCGATCGCGGTTAACAGGAGTAGAGCTTGACCGTGTCGGGGGATCGGTAGCGGCCTTTACCAATTTGTTCTTGCCACGTTTGCATCGTTCGGGGTATGTGGCGCCGAATCTTGCCAGTGAGGGGTGGATCGCAAGCCCTGGTGGTTACGTGATGGACTCCAAGCCGGGGCTGTACCACTCGGTATTGGTTTTGGATTTCAAATCCCTGTACCCCTCTATTATTCGTACCTTTCTTATCGATCCGCTGGGGCTTATCGAGGGATTAAAAGCACAAGAAACGGGTGAAGAGGCAAAGACGGTACCTGGCTTCCGTGGCGGCGTCTTTCACCGAGAAAAGCATTACCTTCCTGCCTTGATTGATGATTTATGGCAAGCTCGCGATCGGGCCAAAAAAGCCGGCGAAAAAGCCTTTTCACAAGCGATAAAAATTATCATGAATTCCTTCTATGGGGTGCTGGGCTCACAAGGGTGTCGGTTTTTTGATCATCGTTTGGCATCGTCGATCACCATGCGTGGCCACGAAATCATGAAAACCACCCGTGAATTGATTGAGGGGCAAGGCTTTGAGGTCATTTATGGCGATACGGACTCGACGTTTGTCTCTTTAGGGGGCGAGAGGTCGAGCGAGCAAGCTGATCAGATCGGGCAGCACTTGGTGAGTGAGGTGAATGGTTGGTGGCAAGCACACCTTAGTGACACATACGGTTTGGACTCGGCGTTAGACATTGAATACGAAACCCATTACCAACGCTTTCTCATGCCCACCATTCGCGGTCAGGAAACGGGCAGTAAAAAGCGCTACGCCGGCCGCGTAATAGACAGACAGTCTGGCGAATCGAGGTTGGTATTTAAAGGGTTAGAAACCGTTCGTACCGATTGGACGCCATTGGCACAAACCTTCCAAAAACAGTTATACCAACGTGTGTTTGATGGCGACGAGGTAGACGGGTTTATTCGTGAGATTGTCGAGCGTACCAACCAAGGTGAGCATGACGATGCATTGGTCTATCGCAAACGGCTTCGCCGACCCTTGGCGGAGTATCAAAAAAATGTGCCACCGCACGTGCGCGCGGCGCGGATGGCAGAGAGCGAAAACCAGAAACGGGGGCGGCCTGCGCAGTATCAGCGTGGTGGTTGGATAGAATACGTGATCACGGTCAATGGCCCCGAACCTTGTGATTACCTGCGTAGTCCAATTGACTATCAGCACTATATCGATAAACAGCTTAAGCCGATTGCTGACGGTATTTTGCCTTTTATTGGCAAGGAGTTTGATACCTTAGCCTTGCCGCAACTGGGCTTGTTTTAATCTAAATTTGCAATTTTGCTGTCCACCCGCTTGAATAAAAGAATCAGCAGGGAGGATGACGTGGAACAGCTCGATTTTTTCGAGGTGCCGAGTCCGTGCAAAGGCATCTGTCAGGTGAACAATAAAGGGTACTGTAAAGGGTGCTTTCGCAGTCGCGACGAGCGCTTTTATTGGTATGACTTCACCAACGAGCAAAAACGTAATGTTGTCCGCCTTTGCCATCAGCGCTATCTGCGCATCTTACGTGCGAAAAGAAAACAAGCGCAAGACGCCGCTTTGGGTGCTGAGCCCCTGCCTTACCAACCTTCCTTGTTTGATGAGCCAAACGACGATCTCTCATCTGAGTGATTGGCTTTCCTTTTCCTTGATTGAACGTTATTGATCATGGCGCCTTTTGTGGTGGTGTTCGTGAAGAAGATGACAAGGTAGGGGGAAGAGAGAGGATTCTCGAGCGATCAAAAAAGGCGCCACAAAGGCGCCTTCTCTCATCTCATCATGATCGCAAATGCGATTAGATGCGGATGAAGTCCATGTGCTCAACTTTTGGCTTGAACGCGTGGCGCTGGATGTCTTGTGGCTTAACTTTTACTTCTTGGCCATCGATAACCAGGATGATGCCTTCGTAGAACTCAGGCTTGTCCATTTGGTTAACAACCACTGGGTGGTCAAGTGCGATTGATACAGGCTCTTGGTTGCCACCGTAAACGATCGCAGGGAATTTCTTCTGATGACGTAGGCGGCGGCTCGCACCTTTACCCTTTTCTGTACGTACTTCAGCTTCGAACTTAAACATAATTAATAACTCTCTTTAGAGTGAAAACACAGTACTGAGCGTAGCGACCTAACTCAGTACCCAAAAACGAGCGCGGATATTAGCACCGCTTGGCCGCTAAAACAAGCCTTATCGGTGGGGGCATCAGTGCCCAAGCCGCCCACACTGTGCCTTTTCTCGTGGAATCGTTTATGGATTGCCCCTCAGTGCGTTCAACTCGCGTCGGATTCGGCGAAAGCTTGCCCTCGGCTTTGCGCTAACAGGGCCGTTAGCCTGTCTTGGCTAATAAAGTTCTCCACATCAAAGATTTTCTGGCGCAGGTGCCAAAACCGGCCTTGTTTACGCGCAATCACGAAGTCAGGCGGACGAAATCGATGCTGTGACGCGGTCACTTTTGTCGGGGCGGTGACGTCGAATGGGCGGTGGCGATCGACCAGGTGGGGTCGGACAAATCGTGCCAGAAAGTCTTGTTTTTGTTTTTTGCTGGCGAGCGGCCACACTTCGTGTAAGTCGTTGCCCTCATGGGTGTGATAGGTCACTTTGAGCTGTGGTTTTTGATAGCGGTTTTTTCCGGCGGTCAGTGTCATGTCGTTACACGCCACGACCAGCGCATCTTTCAATTTGAGTGCCTCTCGCAATTTCTTATCGGGGTCAATCAAAGGGGCATCGCATTGGTGACAGCGACGCGCGGCAATGTCGTTATCGGCGCCGCACTCATCGCAAAACTTGGCGCGAAAGCGGTAACCACAGATCTCGCGTTTGCCATCTTCATCCTCAAAATAGCCTTGGCACTGGCGGCCATAGTGTTCAATCAAGAAACCATTGTCCTCAAGTTTGCCCCAAAAGCTGTTATTAAACCCGCATGCCGGGCAGGGGATCGTCACCAGCTCACTGTCACTATCAGGTTTGGGCATGCCTATTTCTGGTTGGTACAAGTCGTAGACATTACCGGCGTAGTCGAGAATCAAACAATCTTGCTTTCCTGGCGCGAGGCGAAGGCCACGCCCGGCTATTTGCTGATAGAGACTGACCGACTCCGTGGGGCGTAAAATCGCTATCAAGTCTACATGAGGCGCATCAAAACCGGTGGTCAGGACTGACACGTTGACTAGATATTTCAGTGCTTTTTGCTTGAACGCAGTGATCAAGCGATCGCGCTCTGTGCTGGGCGTGTCACCCACGATCAGCGCGGATGCTTGCGCTGGTAAATAAGACAAGACTTCTCGCGCATGATTCACCGTGGCGGCAAAGATCATCACCCCTTGCCTTTCCCGTGCATAGTCAACAATTTGTTCGACAATTTGCGGGGTTGCACGAGGGGCGTTGGCCACCACTTTTTCTAGATCGGCTTCGCGGTAATAGCCGTTTGCAGTGCGAGAAACCTGAGAAAAGTCATAGCTCAGTAATGGCGCATCCAAGACATGGGCAGGGGTAAGAAAGCCCTCATCAAGCAAGTGACTTATCGGCAGTTCGAACACGCAATCGCGAAAAAAGCGTGTCTCTGTGGTGCGCACCTTGCCACTGGTGTGGTACTGATATATCCACCCTTGTCCAAGCCGGTAAGGGGTGGCTGTGAGCCCCAACACTTTGAGGCCAGGGTTGACCGTTTGCAGATGCGCAATCACGCGGCGATAACTGCTGTCTTGGTTATCAGGCACACGATGGCACTCGTCAATGACCAGTAAGGAAAACTGATCGGCAAAGGCATCCAGATTTCGCACCACCGATTGAACGGAGGCGAAAACCACTTTGTCGTGAGACTCTTTACGGCCCAGCCCCGCGGAAAAGATCCCTCCGTTTAATCCATAGCCTTCATATTTGGCATGATTTTGTTCGACGAGCTCTTTAACGTGGGCGAGCACCAGTACTCGGCCTTTGGCGATACGTGCAAGCTCTGCGATCACCAAGCTTTTTCCCGCACCGGTCGGCAACACGGCGACAGCAGGAGACGCATGGCGACGAAAATAATGCAGCACGGCCTTCACCGCGTCAGATTGATAGGGACGTAGGGTATACATAATGAAAAAACGGCCTAAGTGAGGCCGTTTAGTTTACTGACTTGTGACGTCAGGTACAGAATTAAAGTCGTTTCGTCATAATGCAGTGCTGGCGGCGAGGCTGGTAATCGAACTGCTCATAGAAAAGCCGAGCGCCTTTGTTACCAATATTGACCTCAAGGATGACGGCAACGCATTCTTTTTCTTTGGCTCGCGCTTCCACGTGTGGGATCACTTGCGACCCCACGCCTTGCCGTCGCCAGCTGTGTTGGATAAAGAATTGATCTATCACACCGACGCTCCCCCCGTTTTCCACGCTGAAGCTATAGGCGACGACTAAAAAGCCAATGGTTTCGGTTTCTCCCTCATGCTCAACATCAATCAGAAAAACGTCACCACGCTCTGGCTGTGAGAGCAAGGTGCTGAAGGTGGCCGCGACGGGAGTACGATCAAAAGGCAGCGCTTCGTGGTCGTGCTGTTCGTGTGACAGCGTCAATAAGGTTTCAAAGGCATCGGCGTCGGGGCGGCGAAGAGAGACAATCATGGTGTTTCCTTCTATATCACTGATTGGTCAAGACGACCGTATCATACTCGCCAAGCTGGCACGCTCAATCACCAACAATATTTTGATTGGCAGGTTGTGACAGACTCGGCGTCTCAGCAAAAAGCGTTGGGTTTTACTTGCATTGTCATCTGTCCATCACGTGGACAATGACACCCAGTTTATCCCATCACGGCCTGTTTTTCCGTCAGATCTCGTAAAACTTGATCTGTGTCTGAGCCGCAATGTGACGTATAATCCGCGGCAAACAAAGGTGCAATAAGCGGTAATATGCGATTAGATAAATTTTTATGTGAAACCCTAGGGGTGACACGCAAGCAAGCAGGGCGTGTGCTTAAAAGCGAACTGGTGACGGTTGATGGTGAGGTGATCAAGTCGGGAGCCGTCAAAGTGAACGAGCATGAAGAGGTGGCGTTTGAGGGACGACCGCTGACGTTATCAGGCCCGCGCTATTTTATGATGCACAAGCCTGCTGGCGTGGTGTGCTCGCATGAGGATGCGTTTAATCCGACGGTGTTTGTATTACTGGATGAAGTCAATGCGGAGAAGCTGCACATTGCGGGTCGCTTGGATGCGGATACAACCGGGCTGCTGCTATTGACTGATGACGGTCAGTGGTCACATCGTATTACCTCACCCAAGCATCAGTGCTCTAAAACCTATCGTGTGTGGCTGGTTGATCCGATTAGTCCTGAGACTGCTCCTGCGTTTAAAGAAGGGGTGATGCTACGGGGCGAGAAGCAACCCACGCTACCGGCAACCCTAGAGAAAGTGGGTGATTACGAGGCTCTGCTCACCATTCAAGAGGGCAAGTATCATCAAGTAAAACGTATGTTTGCGGCGGTGGGCAATAAAGTCGACGCGCTGCATCGAGAATCTATCGGTAACTTGGTATTAGACGAACACCTAGAGCCGGGTGAATATCGTCCATTAACAGACGAAGAGATCGCGTTACTGGGTTAACGCAGGTGACTGGCTCGCTTCGTCATTGCAGGTTCTCGGTAAGCAACGGTAAGCACAGCATGGGCTGTGCTTTTTTTGCCTTCAGCCTAAGGGGGAGTGTGACGATGGTGTGATAAAAAGAAAGACATTCTTTCCCACGGCGACACAATAAATTGTTACAATTTGACCAATCTCACGTTATTTCCTTTTTTCCTGTCTTTTACGTTAAGGAGAGTTATGTCGCAATCATCGGCTGTCACGTCGTCCCCGACGCAATTAAGCTGGCTTTTGATCTTGGTGCTTGGCGCGATTGCGGCGCTGACGCCGTTGGCGATTGATATGTACCTCCCTGCCATGCCAGCGATTGCCGCGGACTTAAATGCACCCAGCAGTGCGGTGAAATCAACCTTGGTCGCGTACACGGCCGGCTTTGCGATTGGACAGCTTTTTCATGGCCCAATATCTGACAGTTATGGCCGCAAACCGGTGATGCTGGCCGGTGTGGCACTGTTTTTCATTTGTGCCGTGGTCAGTGCGATGGCTCAAGATATAGACGTACTGACAGTTGTACGTGCAACGCAAGGGTTTGCCGGAGCCGCTGCCGCCGTCATTATCCAAGCCTTGGTCCGTGATATGTTTGAGCGCGAGGAATTTGCGCGCACCATGTCGTTCATCACCTTGGTCATGACGATTGCGCCTTTAGCTGCCCCGATGATTGGTGGTTATTTGCTGACCTGGTTTGACTGGCGCGCAATTTTTTGGGTGCTGGCCGGATGGGCGTGCTTTGTGACGCTTTGCATTATTGTCCGGATCCCTGAAACCTTACCTAAACACAATCGGCCGCCGATGCGGATTGGAGCGTCACTGCGTAACTATGCCCGTATGCTGAAAACACCGTTTGCCGTGGGCATGATCTTTTGTTCCGGGTTTTCCTTTGCTGGGATGTTCTCTTTTTTGACCGCAGGCTCATTTGTTTACATTGATTATTATGGCGTCAGCGCGAAGATGTTTGGCTACTTGTTTGCGTTAAACATTGTCTGTCTGATTGTGATGACCTTTATTAATGGCCGTTTGGTGCGCAAAATGGGCTCGCATTGGATGCTTCGCCTAGGGTTAGGCTTACAGCTGGTGGCTGGGATAGCCATTGCCGCGTTCCAATGGTTAGATATTGGGCTTTGGGGCACCGTGATTCCAGTGATGATTTACGTTGGCGTGATTTCAACTATCGGCAGCAACAGCATGGCGTGTTTGTTGGCTTGCTATCCGCAAATGGCGGGAACGGCTTCTTCATTGGCGGGGACGATGCGGTTTGGTATCGGCTCGCTGGTCGGTGCGGGTGTGGCGGTTGCCTCTGATGGTACGCCATGGGGCATGGTTGGCGCGATAGCCCTTTGTGCGATACTCTCTGCCGCTTTCTATTGGCTATTAGCAAGCAAAGAACCATGAGTTATGTCACCGAAATTCAAACTGTGATGGCCGCCGCCTATGACGATCTCTCGGCTGCGATCGCCGCCAAAAAAGTGGCTAATGCGCCCCACGCACGCGAAGCGTTTTTGGGTCGTTGGGTGGCACAAGCGGTGAAGCAGCAACGTTTTCATCACAGTGTCAAAGCGGACTTACAACGCTGGACCCAGCGCGCCCGCAGTGCCGGGACCCAAGCCGGATTAGACACCGAGTTTGGTCAAATTCAACAGGTGTATGCCGAGTGGTTTCCCGTCGGTGAACCCGTCAAGCCAGTGCACAAACAGCAATTGCAACAGTGGGTTGATTGTGCAACTGACGCGGGATGGTGCGTGCATACGCAAGATACGATTGATCGAAAAGTGAAAATTATATCAGGTGGGCAGCATTCAATGGCCGTGTGCCCAGACGCGATGCAATCGGCTTTTGATGATGATCAGCACTTGGCTTCAGCACTGAGCGTGTATGTCCGAGGGCCAGAAGCTGAGGTAATACAATGGGCGCATCAGGCATGGATAGCACCGACGAAGGTGACGGCTTATAAATCGATCGTCAAATACCATGCTGAGTACCGTATTTGGCCCAACAATCAAGCCGATGGCTTAATGGTGATGCCGCGCTAATCGGCATTGATTCGCAGATAAGAAAACGCTCTCGGGCGTTTTTTTCTGTTTTAAAGGCACGTAAACTACATCGGTCCCCTCTAAGCTGGAGTCTCTTGTGAGCGTACTTTCCCGTCCTTTCTTTGATCCTGTGTTTTTAAAGCGTTTGCTGTTAATTGCCGTACCGATTGCACTACAAACCATGATGTTTTCGAGCCGCAGTTTGGTCGATATCTTGATGGTGGGACAATTAAGTGAAGCGGATGTCGCTGCCATTGGTATTGCCGGTAAAGCGATGTTTGTCTCCTCCTTACTGATCCTTGGTGCCATGACCGGCGGCTCTATGTTGGTGGCGCAATATTGGGGCGCGGGGGATCGACAAGGTTTTCGTGAAAAAACAGCGCTAACGGTGACTTTAACCAATGCCACGGCGGCCTTAAGTGCGTTTGTCTTCTGGGCTTATGCGGATGTCATTGTGGGGTTTGCCAGTGACAATCCTACTGTTATTGCGTTGGGGAAAGATTACTTACAAATAGCTGGCTTATCACTGTTTTGTTTGGCCAGTGTCTCAGGGCTGGCTGCCGGGCTTCGTGCCATGCACAAGCCAGGCATTAGCACCTTTTTTAGCGGGGTCGGGATCAGTGTCAACGTGGTGCTCAACTGGGTTTTTATCTTCGGTAATCTGGGCGCGCCTGAGCTGGGTTCGAAAGGGGCAGCGGTTGCTACCGTCCTGAGTGGTATCGTCGAAGTTGCCGCTTTGTACGCTTATCTATATCGTCGCCAACATCTGGTTGCCTTCTCGTTATCTGATTGGAAAGCCTCGCTAACGCTTGTGGCAGTAAAGCGGTTTTTGTCGCTTTCGTTGCCAACGGCGTTTAACTTTTTAATGTGGTCTTCCGGTCTGTTCGTTTACCACGCGATTATCGGTCATGTTAACGAAGCCGGCCTAGCTGCTATTGCGGTTATCACTCCCGTCGAGTCACTCTCACTGTCGTTTTTGATTGGTACAGCCAATGCAGCGGCGGTGTTGGTCGGTAATAACCTGGGAGCCCAACAAACGGACACCGCTTATCACCAAGCCTGGCAGGTGGCGATATTTAATTTTATTGCCGGTGTGGCGATTGCCTGCGTGATGCTGATGATTCAGCCCTGGGTGTTGAGTTTCTTCCCTGCATTAACGGGCGAGACGGCACAGATCACGGCTTACTTTTACTGGGCGATGTGTGCGTTGATTGTGGTGAAAACCATCCCCATGGCAATGATCGTTGGGGTACTGCGTGCTGGGGGTGATGTGCGCTACTGCCTGGGACAAGATTTTGTTGCACAGTGGCTAATTGGTATTCCTGTGGTATTGACCGCTGCGGTGGTCTTTGAGTGGCCGGTTTATTGGGTTTATGCGCTTTTGGGAGTGGAAGAAGTGGTCAAATGGGTTGGGTCTTTGATTCGGGTGAAGTCAGGCGTTTGGCTCAATAATCTTGTTAATGACGGCTAAGGATCGGCGAAAAAGAAATTGGGAAGCTGCCCACCGTTTTTAACGCTTTTCTCAGCCTCTTAATTGGGGTACATTGCCAAATTAATCAAACAGTGTGACCTAGTTCTCGTTTATTGCTGTTTTTAAGACACTATAAGGGTGTGCATTGGCATGTTAGCAATTAAAGGGCTGTGTAAAGGTTATCAGGATGGGAGCGACTTCCATCCTGTGCTGCAAGGCGCCGCGATGTCGCTGTCGTCGACCAGTCAACTGGCGTTGATGGGCGAGAGTGGGTCGGGTAAAAGTACCTTGTTAAATGTGATTGCGGGGCTGGATAAACCCGATAGTGGTGAGATCTGGTTTGACGATACCCCTCTTCATCGATTGAGCGAGGGGGCACGCACGCAGTTTCGACGCCAAAACATCGGCTTGATCTTCCAGCAATTTAATCTGCTTCCCACCCTCTCTATTGCGGATAACATTCGTTTCTGTCGCCAACTAAAAGGCTTGAAAGAAGACAGTTGTCTGTGGCGACAAATTGTTTCTCAGCTTGATTTAATGCCGTTACTCAATCGTTACCCAGAAGAGGTGTCTGGTGGTCAGCAGCAGCGCGCCGCCATCGCACGCGCGTTATATATGTCGCCCAAACTGCTACTTGCCGATGAGCCAACGGGGAGTTTGGATGAGCGCAATGCGGATGCGGTGATGCGTTTGCTTATCACACTAACCAGTCAGCAGGAAGCCGGACTGTTGCTGGTGACACACAGTGATACCGTGGCTAGCTATTTGCAAGGTAGTGTAGGGCTACAAGGAGGCGTGCTCAGTGTTCGGGCCCGTCGCTAGCGCTTTATGGGGGCATTATCGTCGCTATCCCTTTCAAGTCTTTCTCGTCTGGCTTGGGTTAACCCTGGGTGTCTCTTTGCTGGTTGGCGTGTTATCGATAAACCAACATGCGCAGCAAAGCTATCGCCAAGGTGAACAGCTTTTTAGCAACCCTTACCCTTTTAGCATTCATCATACCGAGCGAACACAACGCGTGCCGCATGCCTTTTACATTGGCTTGCGCCGTCAAGGCTTAACCCAATGTGTGCCGATTGATCGTCTCGATGTTGTGACACCGTCACTTAGTGATATCCATCTTATGGGGGTGGATACGATCGCGATGCTGCCATTTATCGCCAATCGGCGAGCCGATGAAGCCCCTTCATTGTCCCCTATGGATGCGATCTCAATGCCATATCCTGTCTATGTGGGAGAGGCCATGGCTGAACATAAAGGCTGGGAAGAGGGGCAAATGATTGATTTGCTGGATTACCCGCCGATCGGCCCTTTACGTATTATCGATAATGATGCGCTGAGTATGGGCACTTACTTGGTGGCTGATATGGCGCTACTGCGTCATCTCTCTGCGCGTACTGGGTTTACCGAGGTGTTATGCGGCGATTTGTCTCAAGCGGAGCGACAAACGATTCGCGAAGCGTTACCCTCAGCCTTGACGTTGACCAAAACCCAATCAACCCAACTTGGCCCACTCACCCGTGCTTTTCACTTAAATTTGCTCGCGATGGGGTTATTGGCTTTTGTGGTGGGACTGTTTATTTTTTATCAGGCGATTTCCCTTTCCATGACCCAGCGTCAGCCCTTGGTCGGAACCTTGCGGCAGCTTGGCGTTGATGGACGCCAACTCTCAGCTGTCATGTCAACAGAGTTGTTGCTTTGGGTGCTACTCGGCGTGGTTAGTGGCAACGTCCTGGGTATGTTACTTGCCAACCAATTACTTCCCGCGGTCGCCACGACCTTGTCTGATTTGTACGGCGCAGACATTAATTTAGTGATGCATTGGCAGTGGCAATGGGGGCTCTACAGTTTACTGCTTGCTATTTTAGGGGCGGCGATGGCGTCCGCTTGGCCTTTGGTGCGCTTAGTCAACACCTCCCCGGGGCGCTTATCGCAACGGATGACCCTGATGCGTGGTACACATCGAGAATATGCCGTACAGGCTATTTTAGCGGTGTTGCTTGGCGTGGCGGCGTGGGGCGTGTCGTATTGGGAGACGAGTCAATGGCAAGGGTTTACCTTGATTGCCTTTACCATGCTAAGTGCCGCTTTAGCGCTGCCTTATTTGTGTGGCTGGCTGTTTCATACCAGTGCAGCAGTGTATGCGGGCGCGCGATGGCGATGGTTTTTCACCGATGCCGCGGCAAGTTTAAGTTACCGTGGTGTGGCGGCGATGGCGTTTATGCTCGCGGTTTCGGCACATATTGGTATGGAAACCATGGTCGGTAGCTTTCGCACGAGCACTGAGACTTGGCTGCAACAACGCTTGGCAGCGGACGTTTATGTTAGGCCGAGCCATGCTGCTCTCGCGGAGATGGAAACATGGTTGGTAAAGAATAAAGACGTGGCGCAATTTTGGACCACGTATCGGCGTGAGCTGACGACAAACCAAGGGCGGCTTGAAGTGCTGTCGGTAGGCAACCGTATGTCTGAGAAGCAAACGTTAGCGATGAAGGCGTCCCAACCTGATTACTGGGCGCAATTACATCAAGCGCGCACGGTATTACTCAGTGAAGCGTTAGCGGCTAAATTTGGCGTTGGCGTGGGAGAGAGCATCAATCTTCCCGCCCCAATGGGCGAGCACTGGCAGGTTGCTGGGATTTATTACGATTATGGCAACCCCTATGGCCAGCTAGTAGTGTCTACCCGCAGTGATGCGGGACAATGGCTAAAGCAGGGCCGATCATCGCTGGCGGTGGTCCTCAATCAGGACACGCAAACCGAGCAGTTTGTTGATCGCATCAATCACCGTTTTTCGCTGACCACTGGGCAGGTGCAAAACCAAGCGGATATTATGCGTTATGCAATGCGTATCTTTGATCGTACCTTTACCGTGACGGAAAGCTTGTGTGCACTGATGTTGATTGTCGCGATATGTGGGTTGTTCTTTTCCACCTTGGCGACCGAGTTGTCGCGCCAACGGCAATATAGCTTGCTACGTTACCTTGGTCTGTCAGGGCGTGAGCTTATCGCGCTCGGGGGAGGGCAATTGGTGCTGCTTGGTCTCACCAGTGCGCTAATTGCCATCCCGTTGGGGCTTGTGCTGGCGGGTATGTTGATCCATGTTGTCCTGAAAGCATCGTTTGGGTGGACCATGACCATGAGCTTCTTCCCGATAAGCTATGCCACCACCATCGGGCTGTCCATGTTGGCGCTTATGGTCGCAGGGGCTTGGCCTGTTTATCGCATGCTAAAACGCACCGCGGCGGCGTCGTTGCGTGATGCGCAGTAAAAAAGAGGCAGTGAAGTGATTCAGCGATGGAAGCGGAAAATGATACGTTCATTGTTAGGGGGCGGCGTGATCTTCGCGCTCGGCGCGCTAGTATGGTGGGGTCAGCCGCCGTCATCGTCTCCTGATACCCGTGGAAATTTTGCCGTTTTTGGTTCGCAAAGTGGCTTTGCCTCTGTAACCCCAGACCATACGCCTACCTATCCCCAAGACATGGCGGCACACTCAGATTTTGCTACTGAATGGTGGTATTTGACCGCGACCTTAACCGACGCTAATGGACAAGCGTATGGCGTGCAATGGACATTGTTTCGCCGCGCGTTAGCTCCGGATCGCAAAGAAGGATGGGCGAGTCAGCAGCTGTATATGGCGCATGTCGCGATCACGAGCGATGATAAACAATGGGAGTCGGAGCGCTTTGCCCGTGGCGGGATTGATCAAGCAGGAGTGACGCTGTCACCTTTTCAGGCTTGGTTAGACGACTGGCAATGGCAGGGCGGTCAACAACCTTTTCCAGCCCGTGTGCTTGCGATATGGCCTGCGCAAGGTAAGCCAGTCGGCTTTACGTTGGAGGTGCGAGATAATGGACACCAGGTCAAGCACGGTGAAGGGGGATACAGTGTCCGTCATGCCAGTCAACCGTCGGCCTCGTATTATTTTTCTTTGCCACAGCTAACCATCAAGGGTGCGCTAACCATTGAAGGTGAAACCATCCCTGTGACAGGCAAAGGCTGGTTTGACAAGGAATGGTCGAGCGGCGCGATGGCCGCCGAACAAACGGGATGGGATTGGTTCGGGCTTAACTTAGATGATGGCCGTGCGTTAATGGTTACCCAAATACGCGGCAAGGAGCCGTTTATGTTTGGATCCTTACTGTATCCTGATGGCCAAGTCGTGACGCTGAGTCAGGATGATATTCGTATGCTACCAATCAGTCATGCCAAGATGGCGGAGGGCGCTAACTTGCCGGTTCGTTGGCAGATCAAAGTACCCAGTGAGGGCATTAGCCTGACTACGCAGCCGCTTAATCCACAAAGCTGGATGGATTTGAGTTTTCCCTATTGGGAAGGGCCTGTGGAAGTGCATGGCAGTGCCACAGGCCGTGGCTTTATGGAAGCGACAGGCTATTAACCCAGTCCGACCCAAGCTTGCGTTTGATGGGGGCGCCAAATGGGTTGGCGTTCAACCGTGATAATCCCAGGATGGTTGTCTCCTTGCGCGGCCGACACCGCGAGACTGAGTGCCGCGTCGCTAATCGCTTCAAATTGTTGAGGGAGAGATTGCACCCCAAAAGGAAGAAAATCGAGGATGCGGCTATCTCCAAAAGTGGCAAAATACAGTGCAGTGGGGGCGATCCCTGTTTGCCGGATGGCGTCCAGCACCCCTTCACACAGCGTGAAGGAGGTGGTGAGTAAGGCATCGGGTAAGTCACCGGCTTCAATCCACTCTGTCATCAGCCTTTGCCCCTCTGTACGGCTGAAAGCTTGACCGTAACGTACTTGTCCATCTACGCCTTGTGCCGCTAACGCACCACGAAAGCCGTTCTCCCTGTCTTGTGAGATGGCCAGCGAGGGGACGGCACCAATCAGTCCTGCTTGATAGACATCCGTTGGGGCAATTAACATCTCGGTGAGCTGGTAAGCGCCTTTTTCATCATCACTCAGCACATTCGCGAATTGGTTGGCATCCAGCCCACGGTCAATGGCAACGATGGGAGTGCCTTGCTGTTGTAATTTGGGGTAGAAGGTATTATCTGCAGGCAAACAAGAGGCCACGATTAACGCATCAATTTTCCTGGAGACGAGAGTTTCAGCCACTATTTTTTCTCGCTCTGGGTCGTCATCAGAGCCCGTAATAATAACCTGATAGCCTTGATCGTGGGCTTTTCGTTCAAAGAGTTTTGCCAACGTGGCGTAACTGGTGTTCGCTAAGTCAGGCACGACCAACCCCAGCGTTTGTGTGGTGCCTGCACGCAAGGCGGTGGCGGCGCGGTTCGGCTGATAATTGTGTTGTTCGACCACCGCCATCACGCGTGCTCGCGTTTTTTCACTGATCCGATAACGGTCGGCTTTGCCATTAATCACATAACTGGCCGTTGTGCGTGATACACCGGCAAGACGGGCAATTTCATCAAGCTTCATAAAGCGATCCTTAAGTAGGCCGATCGTTATTGATGGCTTTGTGAATGCGATCAAAGTTTACGCACTTCAGATCCATAATTTATTTGCATTATAAGATAAAACGATTCAGCCTTAAAGCTGAAAGGTTTCAGCTTGTGTCAATTATTGGCGGCTGATCTCAAGACGCTGGAACGACGATGCGGCTCATTGCTTCCGGCGCATATAAGTGGAAGAAATTGACCAAACGCCGGGAGCAGTTTCTATCGCTTTACCTAAAAGCTGAATCGTTTCAGTTTTTAGGTAAAGCGAATGTGGCAAGTCAAACACGAACACTGCCAATCAACGGTGACTTGCGACCAACCAATATGTCCGCCATGTCTTAGTGATACTGATGTGGCCGACGACAACATCAACCCGTGCCGCGGCACTGAAAAAAGAGGAATGACCTCATGTTGGCACTTAACGTACACGATATTCATATGCAGCAACACGCGGCGTCTAAGCACGAGGCTATCAAAGCCATGGCCACAGTACTCACCCAAAAAGGGCTAGTCGAAGTAGGCTATCAAGACGGAATGCTGGCGCGTGAATCCCAAACCAGTACCTATCTGGGCAACGGTATTGCCATCCCGCATGGCACAACGGATACCCGCGATCAAGTTAAACAAACAGGGGTACAAGTGTTTCATTTTCCCCAGGGGGTTGACTGGGGAGAGGGAAACCTCGCTTACGTGGCCATTGGTATCGCCGCCAAATCAGACGAACACTTGAGTATCTTACGTCAGTTGACGCGTGTGCTGTCACAAGACGGCATAGAGCAACAACTAAAAACGGCGTCGGCGGCAGAGCAACTGGTTACCTTACTCAATGGGCAAACGGCGGATACTCAGGCCTTCACGTTTAGCAGCGACATGGTGTTAACCGGCTTTCCAGCGTCAGATATCACTACCTTGCAAGCCGTGGGCGCGGGATTGCTCAAAAACCATCATTGTTTAAATAGCGATGGCGTCAGCCACGCTGTCGCGGGCCAGCCGGTGCACCTGGGTGAAGGGCATTGGTTGCTCGGTGTGGGAGACGGTGTACTGCAGACCGGGATGTCGGTGGTCATGCCCGCGACGTCACTGTCTCACCAATCCCAGTCGGTCAGTGCGCTTTGGTGTGTCGCAGCCAACAACCGTGCGCATCTTCCTGTGCTCAATACCTTGATGCAATGGAAGCTTGATAAACAACTGGCGGCATCCGGCCGTTACTCGCCACAAGCGCTGGTTGATGCGTTGTCTGCTGAACCCGCCCCCGAACAACCTCATACAGAGGCGCCGTCTGAAGCGCCCACCGCAGAGGGGTCAACAGGCCTGTATACGGTGACGAATGCGCATGGTTTGCACGCTCGTCCTGGGGCGATGTTGGTCAATACAGCGAAAAAATTCAGTGCTGATATACAGGTTGCCAACGCGTCCACCCAGTCGGCGCCGGTTAACGCAAAAAGCTTGATGAAAGTGATCGCGCTTGGGGTGAAACATGGGCACCAGTTACAGTTTTCCGCCCAAGGAAGCGACGCCGAACAAGCGATTGCGGCACTGGGTGATGCCATTAAAGATGGGTTGGGAGAGAACGCATGAGTGCCATTCTGACCGTAACCTTCAATCCCGCACTCGACATGACAGGCTCAGTCAGTGCGTTGCAGCCTGGTGATGTCAATTTGGTGCAAAACTATACACTGCACCCGGCGGGAAAAGGCGTCAATGTCGCACGTGTCTTAACGGATTTGGGCGCGACGGTCGCGGCGTCAGGCTTTCTTGGCGCAGATAACCAAGACCCGTTTGCTCACCTTTTTACCGAGCACGGCATTGCCGATCACTTTTTGCGCGTGCCGGGGGTGAGCCGCACCAATGTCAAGCTGGTTGAAAAAGCGGGACGTGTCACTGATTTGAATTTTCCTGGTATGGCGGTTGAACAGGCCGATATTGAGGCATTGACGGCACGCTTGCTCAGTCTGGCTGAGCACCATGAGTGGATCGTGCTAGCGGGCAGTTTGCCACCTGGTGTCTCGACCGAGCAGTTGACCACTTGGATCACCACCTTGCGCGATGCAGGGAAAAAAGTGGTTGTCGATACCAGCCAGCACGCCTTACGCGCCGCCGTTGAGGCAACACCTTGGTTGGTAAAGCCTAATGAAGCAGAACTGGCGCAATGCCTCAACGCGCCCATCAGTAATGAGCAAGCCGTGTTGCTGGCGCGCGGCGAGCAATTGTTTAACCAAGGGATCGCGAATGTGGTTATTTCTCGCGGCGTAGACGGGGTGCTCTGGCGCGATAAGGAAGGCTGGCTTAAGGCTGTGGCACCGGCGCAATCGGTGGTGAGTACCGTTGGGGCCGGGGATTCTTTAGTGGCAGGGCTGGTATCAGGATGCCAGACCGGCCTCAGCAAAGAAGCGGCGCTGTGTCGCGCGGTCGCTATCTCTGCGCTCGCGGTTACCCAAGTGGGGGTCGGTGTGCGCAATGATGAAGATGTGAACCAATTAATCGAAAAAATCAGCGTGTCGCCTGTTGAGCTGTCAGTGCACGCGGAATAAAACCAATCCATGAGTGGGGTAAAAGGTATGAATCTGGTGATTGTGACGGCGTGCCCAAGTGGCGTCGCCAATACCGTTATCGCGGCGGGCTTGTTAGAAAAGGCTGCCGAGGTTAAAGGATGGACGGCACAGATCGAGTGTCAGTCTAGTGTGCAGCCAACACAGGCGGTATCAACTGCTGATATTGAAAACGCTGACCGTGTTCTCTTGGTCGGTGAGCCAAAAGAGCGGGCTCGCTTTAACGGCAAGCCTGTCTATCAAGCAAGTTTAAATGAGGTAATGGCCGATCCCCAAGCGGTATTGGAAGCCGCCGCGAATCATGCACAGCCGTATCACGCGCAGACGCCAAGCGAGGGCGGAACCGTCAGTATTGTGGGTATTACCGCGTGTCCTACCGGTGTTGCACATACCTTTATGGCAGCGGAAGCGGTTGAAGAAGCGGCTAAAGCGAAAGGTTATCAGGTCAAAATAGAGACACGTGGGTCGGTGGGTGCGAAAAATGCATTAACGGATCAGGAAGTTGAAGCCGCGGATCTCGTGTTTATCGCCGCAGATATTGAGGTTGATTTGAGCCGATTTGCGGGTAAACGTTTATATAAAACCAGTACGGGCATGGCGCTGAAAAAAGCATCGCAGACGCTCGATGATGCGCTTGCTAACGCTGAGGTCTACCAAACAACGCAAGCGAGTTCATCGAACGCCAGTGCTAACCAAGGCGAACGTACCGGTGTCTATAAGCACTTGATGACAGGCGTATCACATATGTTACCACTGGTTGTGGCCGGTGGCTTAGCTATTGCGCTCTCATTTGTATTCGGGATTGAAGCTTTTAAAGAGGAGGGAACACTTGCAGCCGCACTGATGGAAATTGGTGGCGGCAGTGCGTTCGCGCTGATGGTACCGGTACTGGCCGGGTTTATTGCCTTCTCAATTGCGGATCGCCCGGGCCTGGCACCAGGCTTGATTGGTGGCATGCTCGCCGCGTCCACCGGCGCTGGGTTTTTAGGGGGCATACTGGCGGGGTTTATCGCCGGCTACAGTGCTAAGTTTGTGGCAGACAAAGTCAGCTTGCCGGCTTCAATGGAAGCCCTTAAGCCCATTCTCGTGATCCCTTTATTAGCCAGTTTGTTTACCGGTTTGGTGATGATCTATGTCGTAGGCGGGCCTGTCTCTGTCGCCATGGAAAGCCTGACCAGCTTCTTGCAGGGGATGAACTCAACGAACGCAGTGATCCTAGGCGTGGTATTGGGTGCGATGATGTGTTTCGACCTTGGCGGTCCGGTCAACAAAGCGGCGTATACCTTTGGCGTCGGCCTGATTGAGAGTGGTACCTATATGCCGATGGCAGCGATCATGGCGGCCGGTATGGTGCCAGCACTAGGGATGGGACTATCAACCTTCTTAGCCAAGCGTAAATTTAATGATGCCGAGCAAGAGGCGGGTAAAGCATCGTTTGTGCTCGGGCTTTGCTTTATCTCAGAAGGGGCGATCCCATTTGCGGCTAAAGACCCAATGCGAGTGATCCCATCTTGCATCGCAGGTGGCGCGCTGACAGGCGCAATCTCTATGTTGATTGGGGCAAAATTGATGGCACCACACGGTGGCCTCTTCGTGCTGTTAATCCCCAATGCCATCAGCCCTGTGTTTATGTACCTAGCTGCTATTGCCGCAGGTACCTTGGTAACTGGTTTGGTTTATGCGGTGCTTAAGCCCGTCAGCCAACCCTCACCGTTGACGGCGGCCGAGCAATCCTAATCTTATATTGAGTCGTTAACACGCAATAAAAAAGGCCCAGTCGGGCCTTTTCGTTTTGGATGTCTTAAGAAAGTGCTTCTGGCGCTGGAACCATGGGGTAGCGTACTCCCATCATTTGCTCCATACAGTGTACTACCTGACAGCTATAGCCGAACTCGTTGTCGTACCAAATGTACAGCACGCAACGGTTGCCCTCGGCGATGGTTGCTTGGCTATCCACCACACCGGCAAAGCGTGATCCCACCAAATCACTCGATACTAATTCGGTCGACTGAGTAAAATCAATTTGCCCCGATAGCGGCGAGTACAAAGCGACGTCTTGTAAATAGGCGTTGATTTCATCCTTGTGAGTGGGGTTATCTAAATTCAGGTTAGCAATAGCCATAGAGACATTGGGCGTGGGCACACGCACTGAGTTACCGGTTAATTTACCTTTAAGCTCAGGCAGTGCTTTGGCAACAGCACTCGCGGCACCGGTAGACGTGAGTACCATATTCAAAGACGCAGAGCGGCCACGGCGATCGCCTTTGTGATAGTTATCAATCAGGTTTTGATCATTGGTAAACGAGTGAACTGTCTCAATATGTCCGCCATCAATACCAAATTTATCGTGCATGGCTTTGAGCACCGGGGTAATGGCGTTGGTGGTGCAGCTAGCGGCAGAGATAATTCGATCATCGTCGTTAATCACGTCATGATTGACACCGAATACCACATTTTTAAGATCGCCTTTGCCCGGCGCGGTGAGAAGGACTTTCTTAGCGCCTTTGCTGTCAAGGTGTTGACTCAGGCCTTCTTCATCCCGCCACATACCTGTGTTATCGACCACCAATGCGTCATGAATACCGAATTGGGTGTAATCGACGTTCGTTGGGTTATTGGCATAAATGACTTGGATGAAATTACCATTGGCGATCAACGCGTTGCGCGACTCATCAACAGTAATGCTGCCATTGAACGGGCCGTGAACAGAGTCGCGACGCAGCAGACTGGCGCGCTTTTCCAGGTCGCCTTCTTTTCCGCCACGCACCACGATAGCGCGTAAACGTAAGGGGTAGCCGGGACCGCTTTTTTCAATCAGTAAGCGTGCGAGTAAGCGACCGATACGACCAAAGCCATATAGTACCACGTCTTTCGGATCAACGCCGTCGCCTGTCCCTAGCAAATGCCCAAGCTGGCTATGAAGAAAATCAGGAATGCCATTTTCACTGTCATGCTGTTGCCAGTATGTCCAGGCAAGCTGACCGATATCGATTTTACTGGGAGCAAGATCCAATTCAGCCATCACTTCGATTAATGGCAACGTCTGGCTGGGCGATAAGGTGCCCCCCGTATAGCGACGCGCCACGCGGTGTGCCTTAATGATATCAATGGTGCTCGCATTGATCAGTTGACGACCGAACAGTTGGATTTCGACGCCTTTTTGGCGATAAAGCTGGCTAAGCAGCGGATACATGGTTTCAGAGTGTGTTTGACTGGTTTGCCAATCGAGTAGGTAGCTTTCTGGACTCATGAATCGACCTTTTTCACGAATGATAGTGGGTGGGCAGGTTGCCCAGTAGGGTATTTGGCTGATCGTTGCCAGCCTTTTGATTATGCCGCGCAGTCTAAATGATGCGGCATTATTCACCTACTAAAAAAAAGTGGGCAGTGATAAGGCGTTATGACGGTGAGAGGTGGGTAGAATGGCGACCACACGATCTAGCAAGTGCGATCAAAGCTTTAACCTAAATGAAACAAATTACATTGGGCATTTATAACTGTGAGGTACGACGTCCGTTAATTTTCTTAATAATCGACAAGAAAAAAGTCAGTGGACGGAAAGAAAACACAAGCCACTCGGATCGTTGCCGAAAGGCTATGATAACTCGCGAGTCACGCGTGTTTCTGTCTTAGCGAAAGTCAAAAGAGGAAGACGTTAAATCCCTAACTCATCAAGTAAGTCGTTGCTTCCGCTGTCTTTTTTATCGTTTTTGTCGTTAGACTTTTCTTCTAATTGGCGAACCGTCTCTGCTTCCAGAATGGAATCAGGATCAACTTCTTCCCCTTCTTCAAAGTCTTGAAGCTGGATAAATTCGGTACGCTCCATGGCAAGCTCAAGATAGAAGATATTGTTGTGCTCAGTGGTAAAGCTTACGCGGCGTGCTTGCGGCTTGTCGATGTTGCTATCCACTGACACGGTAATATTTTTGTTAACCGCCATCATCTTCGGTTGGTTTTGGGTGATCGAGGTTTGGATTGAGCGCTTAATCTTGCCGGTGAAATCGCCAATAATCTGGTTCATGAGTTCACCGAGCACATCGCCCACTTCATCTGCGGTGTGTAAGCTAGCCAACTCTTCTTCGGGGATCCCCATATGCTGCATGTAATTGCGGTAGATTTCTAACGCCGCGGCGGAGGAAAAGTTGATCACAACAAGGCCAGAGAAGCCACCATCAAACAGCACAAAACAGCCGAGGTCAGGCTTGAGACTGGTTTTGGCAATCTTTTGTACCATCGCAGCATGGTGCACGGGAGAGTCAGTCGCTTTGGTTAATACTGCCGTGGCGGACTGACACAGTTTGAGCAGAATGTCCTCGGAGGTGACGACTTTGGTTTTTCTCATTATTCACTACCGTCATGGTTGATAACACTTACTGTCAGTGTGGCACTGGATTGCGCAATTTGTACACCGATTTTCTGGATATCCGGATAAGGGATCACATTCATCCGTCTGTGATTGCGCCTATTCGGTCATTGAGAAGCGCGAGGTAGTACCGCCAGCAACTGATCCAGTGCGGTGTTGATACGAGTTAGTGCCTGAATGAGTCCCTCTGTTTGCTGCTGGTTAGCGGCTTGTTCGGCCTCAAGGCAGGCTTGATGAAGGGCTGTCGCACCAATGCTGCCTGCGGCAGATTTTTGTTTGTGTGCGGCCTCTTTTAATGCTTGCCAATGTTCAAAAGGCGGTTGCGATTGCGCGAGGGCGCGTAGGCTAGGGACGCTACGTTTAAGGAAAACATCAACAATATCTTGATAGGCCTGTTGCTGCCCGCCATATAAGCGTTCAACCACCGTTGGATCAAGTACATGTGGCTCTTCGGTGCTGGCTGTCACAGGGGGTGGCGTCGACCTTGTCGTGGTGTGAGGACGGTTAATCCAATAGGTTAAGCGTTCGTCAAGCGGATCCAGCTCAATGGGCTTGGTAATGTAATCGTCCATGCCTGCCTCAAAACACCGCGCTTGTTCACCACTGAGCGCATTGGCGGTAATGGCGATAATAGGCACCCAACCGGATGCGCCTTGGATCTCGCGTAAAGCGGCGGTGAGCGCATAACCATCCTTGTTGGGCATATGGCAGTCGGTGAGGACAAGATCTACCTGATGGTTCTGATATGCCGCGAGTGCCTGGTTACCATCATCCGCCATCACCACCTCATAGCCGAGGTAATGGAGTTGCTGAGTCAGCACCTGTTGGTTAGTGGGGTTGTCTTCTGCCACTAAAATACATCCACGAGTGCGTTCCGGCTCGCATGTTTTGGCGTCTGCCTCGTCGGGAAGAGGAAGCATAGCGTCAGATTCCGCTAACATACTGATATCAAGCCTCTCAAACCCGAGGCAGACGCGTAGACCGTGGACCAGACGACGATAGGTTAATGGTGAGGCAAACAGCTCGACAATGCGTTTATCAGGGTGGGTTGCCAGCGATAAGGTATGTTTGAGTGCAATCACATGATCGACAGCGCGTTCAGCGATTAATGTGCTTGGCTCGGTGTGGGTGGTTATCAATAATCGGTGCTTCGTCGGTTGCTTTTCTGCGTTAGACGGTGCTGAGCCATGGTGATAAGCGATATCCAAGTGCGCCAGATAGCGGCACACTGCGTGATTGAGTGCGTCTTGATGAATATCCACTTCAACTGATAATTGTTGCGCCTGCTCGCGAGTAATCGGTAAATCTTCAGGCTCTGCTAATGGATTCACCGTATAACTGATACGCACGGTAAATCGTGTGCCGACTCCCAGCTCACTCTCAATGTCAATATCACCGCCGAGGAGATCGATAATATTCTTACAAATGGCTAAGCCAAGCCCAGAGCCACCAAACTCACGGGTGGTCGACGACTCCGCCTGACTGAATGGCTGAAAGATGGTGTCGACTTTATCAGGCGCAATGCCGATGCCGTTATCGGCGATGGTAAACACCAGCTGGGCTTTTTGCGTTTCTTGGTTATCCATCGCGTCAATATTGACGGCGACAAAACCGGGTTGACGATGCTGGCCGCCGGAGAACTTAATCGCATTGCCAACAAGATTATACAGTATCTGTTTTAATCGGTTGGGATCGCCCACCAGTTGTTCGGGGAGGTCAGGATTAATAAATAGTGACAGTGTCACCTTTCGCTTGTTGGCTTGATGGCTGAGGGTGTCCATCACTTGCTCTACGGTGTCGGACAAAGAAAAGGTGACGCGTTCAAATTGCAGCTTTCCGGCCTCGGTGCGAGAAAAGTCGAGGATGTCGTTAATGATGGAGAGCAAAGAAAGGGCGGATTCACGCACCGTACTCGTCAGGCTATATTGAGATGGCGTTAAAGACGAGCGACGAAGCATATCGAGCATCCCAATCACGCCATTCATTGGCGTGCGGATTTCGTGACTCATGGTCGCAAGAAATTGCGCTTTCGCACGTGATGCGCTTTCGGCGCGCTCTTTTTCGGCCATTAACTGTTCGCGCGCTTGGTTGCGAGAAATAATATGCGCGCGGAATATGACTAACCCATTAGCGATTTTGCCGACTTCATCCGTCCGATCTTGAAAATTGCGGGCCGGGGGCGTCATATCGCCAGCCACAAGGCGCTGCATGGAGTCGGCGAGTTTGGCAATCGGCTGAGTGAATGTGCGGTAAATATAAAAGTACATCGCGCCACTGACGAACAAGATAAAAATCAGTAAATAGCCAAGGTTGAGTTGATTGGAATGGAGTATTGCACGTAAATCAACCATAGACCGGGTTACCACTTTTCCTGTCTCTTGTGCGAACGTAGAGAGCGCATCCTCAAGCGCCTGGTATTCTTGGTCACTCAAGGTTCGCACTGCGGTCATGGCGGCGACTTTGGCACTGGGTTGATAGTTGTTAAAAATAGCGATACCACTGCGCTTTAAACTGGTGAAATGGTGGCGGATGCTCGACAGTTTGTTGAGTGAGTCAGGGTGATTGATCTCGAACTGCGTCAAGGAAAGATAGCGCTCAAAGGTTGCCATATCCTCCATAAAGCGCTGTCGGCTACTTTTTCGCCCATCTAAATACTGATTAAGCTCAGTCAGCATATCGCCATTTTCATCCACCAGTTCATCAAGGTATTGCAACACGGCAAGGTTATCAGGCTGTGTCAGCGCTTGTGAGGCTTTTAATTCGGCAATCAAGTTATCGATAGGGCGAACCACATCAATGGATAGCCGCATCACCTGTTTACGCGCCCATTGCTCAGCGACGGGATCAAACTCGGTTAAGACTTTTTGATGAGCGATACGCTGGAAGCGCTCATAAAGCTGGCTGATCAAGGAAAGCCGCTGCTCTGCGTCGGGTTTTACCTCACGAAGGCGCGCCAGTAATTGCTCAAAATCTTGCTGACTTTCTAAAAAAACGGCGAGCGATTCATGACGGCCCATGACATATTTGAGCATGCTGGCATTCATATCACTGGCGGCCCGTTGCATGCGCATGGTGATGATCGCGCTCGGGATTTCTTGATGAGTGGCGCGGCCGACATCGCGGTTAACCCGATCTTGCATGATGTAGCTCGAGACTGACAGGCCCAACACCATCAAGGTGATGAACGTCATAATCAACCCAATCTTGCTGACGATACTCTTACCAAATGGGCGAGGGCGATTTACCTTCATGACGATTCCTACATCCTTGTCAACGATTGATTTGGGCGTGATCCGTGTTAAATTGCGCGTTGTGTTGTTTGCTTTCATCACGGTGAAGCCAGACTATACTGCAAAGAGACTGGCGTCAGTCGTTTGTATGATTTGGCCTTGCCGCTCTGCTCTCTCCTTGCTCGAGCCAGAATGAAAGGGAGGGGCGGTGAGAGCAGCCATCGTGTCATAGTACGATGGTTAGTTTATAGTATACAGTACGCTAAGCACTGCGAAGCGTGACTCGCTTTCTAATTTCGCCTTCAAGAGGCGCAAATAGCCGACGGGCACGATACAATAACGATAGTTGAACAGTCTAAGGACAAGTAATCATGGTAGTAGATTCAGACGGGTATCAAGCACTGATCGAACATTTTGCGTTTAATCTCTCTGTGTTTGAAAAACCGGGTGAAGCCATTGGCGATGATACCGTTGCGGATATTGTGCACGATCTAGTCGCCTCTAACATTATGACCATTTGCGAGCAAAATCCTGGGCTTTCGTCTGCATTGCGCTTCACCATATTGCGAGAGGCAGACCGTGTAGTGGAAGATATGGAAGAAGTGCTGGCGGGTCGCTGGGAGCAACCAGTCACCGCCGAGCAGGTTGGCTTTCTCGAAGAGTACGTTGCCCTGGTAAAAAACCTGTTCGATGGTGCCATGGTCGAGCTACGCTAGTGACCCCCTGACGGTAACCGTCTAATGCCTGTATACCCCTTGTACGATTGTGAGCGATCGAGACTGACAGCCAAGCTCAGGTCGGTATACTAGACGGCCCATTGACAACCTTAGATTTTACCATGTCCCCATCCGCTCCGCGTCACGCTATTCATCAGCTTTACTCCGCCCGTTTGGCACGTGCAACGCGTCCCTATCGCGCACGTGGCGCTGGTGTAGACCGCTGTTCAGCATGTATGTTAGTTCGTCATTTCTGTGTGTGTGATTACCGTGCCGCCCGCCAGACCCATGCTGCGTTCATGTTACTGATGTACGACGACGAGGTACTAAAACCGAGTAACACAGGACGTTTGATTGCTGACTGCGTGGCCGATACCTACGCCTTTATCTGGTCTCGCACGCACCCTGATCCTGACATGCTGGCGTTGTTATCCCGCTCAGCTTTTCAACCGTATGTGGTCTTTCCTGCTCAGTACACGACCCCGACGCGCATGACCTCACCAGCACGTCTCCATGACAACGCGAAGCGGCCGCTATTTATCATCATTGACGGTACCTGGCGGGAGGCGAAAAAAATCTTTCGCAAAAGCCCTTGGCTTGATCACTTTCCGGTTTTAAGTATCGAGCCTCAGGCATTATCTCGTTATCGCGTGCGCGACGCTCACGGTGAAAATCAACTGGCAACAGCAGAAGTGGCTGCAGAAGTGCTTGCCGTGAATCAAGAGCGCAAGGCGGCAGAGTACTTAAACCAATGGTTCGATGTCTTTCGTGAGCGATACTTAGCAGGCAAACGACAACAACACCTTGCAGAAGACAATGCGCTGACGCGCTTGCTCGATGACCAAACGCTGGCGAAAAATGCCGACACCTGAGTGAAGCGTCTGGTTGAAAAACAACGAAACTTGGGGCAAATCACGGACTTTTGCCTTGATTTGCTGAATAATCTGGTTAAATAACGACAATTTAAGGTGGCTCAGCCATGTATTACGGCTTTGATGTGGGCGGCACGAAAATTGAATTTGGTGCCTTCGATAAACAACTCAATCGTGTCGCGACCGAGCGTCACCCAACCCCAACGCAAGATTACCCTGCCTTAATCGACACATTAGTGCGGTTGGTGGAAAAGTATGATGCGGAGCTAGGGCAAAAAGGAACCATTGGTATTGGGATCCCTGGCTCTCAAGCAGAAGATGGCACGGTGCTGACGGTCAATGTTCCCGCGGCAAATGGACAGTCTTTGCGAGATGATTTACAAGCACGTGTGGGGCGAGAAGTGCGGATTAGCAATGACGCCAATTGTTTTGCGTTGTCGGAAGCATGGGATGTGCAAGCGCAATCGGCAAAAACCGTTCTAGGGTTAATTTTGGGCACCGGCTTCGGTGGTGGATTAGTGATCAATGGCAAGGTCATTAATGGTAAAAACCAAATGGCGGGCGAAGTCGGGCACATGCGTATGCCGATTGATGCCTGGTTACGGTTGGGTGATAACCCGCCGATGTTTGATTGTGGCTGTGGCAATAAAGGCTGCCTGGACAATTATTTATCTGGGCGTGGGTTTGAACAGCTTTATGCTCACTTTTATCAGCCGTTGTCAGCGATCGAAATCATCGAACAGTATCGCCAAGGTGAGCCGGATGCGGTGGCATTTGTTGACTGCTTTTTTGATGTATTAGCCATGGCACTGGGAGGCGTGTTAACCGCGTTTGATCCAGACATGGTCGTGCTTGGTGGCGGTCTCTCTAACTTTGATGAGCTGTATCAAGCGATGCCTGAGCGCTTACCGGCACACCTTCTGTCTGCGGCTAACGCCCCTGATATTGTGAAAGCGCAGCACGGTGATGCGGGAGGGGTGCGTGGCGCTGCCTTCTTACATTTAACCTGATGCCAATAACAAAGCCGACGAACGTCGGCTTCAGACTGCTGACAAAGGTCTAGCTTTCGAGCTAGACCTTTGATCTAATAGGAGTGTCGCAATAGGGATGCTCCGGTATGCTTCAAGAACCTTCTCCACACCAATATGAACTTGAAATGGTGACGATGGAACAACTTGTTCCCAAAGACCATCTTGTTCGTAAAATCGACCGTGCCATCGACTTCGAGTTTATTCGAG
>NZ_MUES01000025.1:0-37418 GCF_001995745.1 Salinivibrio sp. ML323
GGACATATACCTATTACATTTATGTGATACTTTAAGTCGAACTCGATAGTATGCAACCGCACAAAATATTATAACTAAGAGAGTTTGACGTGAACCAGACTATAGATATCTCCTCAAAAAGAGTATCCCACCGTTGGACCCAACATGATACCCATTGGGCACTGAGCTTGTTCGGTACCGCAGTGGGAGCCGGGATCCTGTTCCTTCCGATTAATCTTGGGATGGGGGGCTTTTGGCCACTCCTAATTATGGCCGTACTGGCGTTTCCGATGACGTTTATGGCTCATCGAGGCCTAGCACGTTTTGTGCTGTCGTCGCGCCACAAAGATGCCGATTTCACCGATGTCGTTGCCGAGCACTTCGGCAGCCAGGCAGGCCGTTTGATCTCCGTGCTGTATTTCCTTTCTATTTTCCCGATTTTGTTGATATATGGCGTTGGGTTGACCAATACCGTTGATAGCTTTTTGGTTAATCAACTCGGATGGGCGTCGCCAAACCGCGTCATGCTGTCTGGTGTGTTAGTCGCAGGTATGATTGCGATCATGATGGGTGGTGAGCGCCTAATGCTGCGCGCCTTCGCGGCGATGGTTTATCCGCTGGTGGCTATCTTGGCGTTTTTGTCTTTCTATCTAATACCATCATGGCAAGCACCGAACCTTGCGATGCCCGCGATGGGAGAACTGGGAATGAATCTTTGGCTAGCGGTGCCTGTGGTGATCTTTTCGTTCAGCCACGCCGCGGCAATTTCGAGTTTTGCTAATATTCAACGCCGTCACTATGGTGATGACGCCCATGGCAAGTCAGAGCAAATTCTTAAACGCGCGGGCGTGATGTTAGTTGCCTTTGTGCTGCTGTTTGTGTTCTCGTGCGTGCTGACACTCACTCCAGCACAAATGGCGGAAGCGAAAGCGCAAAATGTGTCAGTGCTCTCATACCTTGCTAATGTCACCCAAAATCCATTTATTGGCACTTTGGGGCCATTAGTTGCTTTCATTGCGATCACCTCTTCGTTTTTGGGCCACTTCTTGGGCGCGCGTGAGAGCCTCAATGGCCTGGTGACCAAACACAGCACATTGACCTACAAAAAGGCTGATAAACTTGGCGTGATAGTGATGTTCTTTGCTATTTGGTGGTGTGCGGTGATTAACCCCAGCATCCTCGATATGATGGGCGCATTATCTGGGCCTGTGATTGCGATGATCCTATTTATTATGCCAACGGTTGCGGCCTATAAAGTCAAAGCACTGGCACAGTATCGCGGTAAAGCGGGGACGTACTTTATCTTTGTGACTGGCATGTTGGCGATTTCGGCATTGCTTTATAACTTGATAGGCTAATGAAGAACCCGTTATAACCTGTTAAAAGCGTCCAATGGGCGCTTTTAGGCCTCTAAGCGCAAGTAAAAAACGCGATCACGGCTTCATATGGTGAGTCGTCACTACTGAATTTTATGGAGAGTGACTGACAACCCTCCCTTAAACTCTCCCTCAATAATGTACTAAGAGACCACTAACAGTACTTGCTATTTTTCTTTTGTATCGCTAAAGTCTGAATATTAGTTTCTTCTTATGTAAAGGTCGCTATGCTGCCTAAACGATTTTTTCCTATTGTTGCGCCTTTTTTAATGTCAGTGTTAATGGTGACATTGATGACAGCGGTAATTACGGCTGTGAATACTGGGTTAAGTGATGGGTTTATTTGGCGTTGGGTTGAGGCTTTTATCGTCGCTTGGCCGATCGCATTCACCATTATTTTTCTCTCGTCAAAGCATGTACAGCGTTTAGCGCAGTGGTTATGCAGTCGTGATTAAAGATCAATCGAACACGTTGAGAACGGCGCAGTTCTTACCTTGCTTTTTAGCTTGATACATAGCTTTATCGGCATCAACAATTTCACTGTTAGGCATACCATTTGGGTAGTAAGCCACGCTCAAACTTACTTATTATCAGTATATGATTAAAACCTCAGCGGCTGGGGATAAATGTCACGTTCCCCGAAACTGAGAGGATAGTATGTTGACGATGATGCAAAAAAATTCGGTAGTTTAGAGGCATGGGGTGGCGCACCGGGCGTTGCCAAGCTGCCGACGCACCACATTGTTATCCGTTACTGTTTGGCTTCGTGCTCAGCGAGGACATGAGCGTTGACTGTTTGAAACGGATACGACGCGAGGGCGCCAAAACCGGGTATTGTCTTCGCTTTGATTTTGGTATGGAGCGGCGAAGATAGACCGAGTAAAAAGCGCGTGGTCGCCGCGTGGCTTGGCGTTTCATCGCAAGCGGCGGCAAAGTGCTGACACCATGATGATAATGCTTGCACGTCGATCGCGGGTAACTCAGGACGGGGAGGTAAATGAGCAATATGTCCTTGGCATACCGAACAGTGACCACAGGTGGTTGGCGCGTCGCGATCACCAAAGTAGTCGGCAAGGCGCTGACTAATACAGGTTGAAGAGGCCAATAAAGCCAGTAATTGGTTGATGCGGGCCAGTTCGCTCTCTTCCTTTTTAGCAAAAAGGTGATGTAATTGTTCGGCCTGCGCTTGAACATCAATCTCATGGGAGCTGACCGAAAAGACTTGCGTGGCTTGTTGGGTGGCAAGTGACAGCCAACCTTGTTCATGAAAATATTCCAGTGCTTTTAACGCGCGCTTTCTTTCTGCCCCAAAACGTTGCCACAGTTGTTGGAAGTCCATCTTGTACCAGGTTTTGGCTTTGACCGCGCATGCAAATAGCTGGGCTACAAATTCGCGCCGCTCACCCTGAAATTTAGCCGTAATGGTGTCTGGCGACGCAACACATTGGAACTTTACATCGGCAAAGTAACTGTATTGGCTGGTGAGCACGCCGGCCATTTCTAAATAAACCAGCAAGGTTTTAAGCGGTAAAAGGCGAATATTATACGTCCGTGACAGGCTGTGCAGCATAACTTCCCATTGTTGACCCGCTTGTTTTATTTCTTCCAGTACGCCTTGAATCGCCGCCTTGTCGGGTGTATCGCCATAGATAAAGTTTTCCAGCACATTCAGGCTAGATTGGTTGGCGAGCACAGTGCACGTAGCGTTTTCTCCGTCTCGTCCCGCGCGGCCAATTTCTTGGCTGTAGTTTTCAATCGACTTCGGCAAATCAAAATGGATGACACGGCGAATATCCGCCTTATCGACGCCCATCCCAAAGGCGATGGTCGCAACAATACACGGCGCACGACCCGACATAAATGCCTCTTGTATTGATACACGTGTCTCGTGATTCATGCCGGCATGATAAGCGGTCGCGGGGATATGCTGGGTTTGTAGCCACTCGGCCACACTCTCCGCCGTTTGCTGCTTGGTCACATAAATGACGGTCGGCAAATCGGGGTCGTGCTTTAACTGCTCAACCAGCGCTTGCTGTTTTTGCGCCTCTTCCACGGCGACCACATTCAGGTGTAGGTTAGGACGATAAAAGCCGGTTAACGTGGTGTTATTTGTCGGGATGGCAAACTTTCGCTGCATGTCTTCAACCACTGCCGGCGTCGCAGTTGCGGTGAGAAGCAACACCTGTGGAATACTCAACTGCTCTCGGTAGGCGGGGAGTTTGAGATAATCGGGGCGAAAATTGTGGCCCCACTCAGAGATACAGTGTGCTTCATCTACGACCAATAGAGAGATCGGGATGGGGGCAATAAATTGGCGAAAGCGTTCGTTGTTTAACCGTTCGACCGAAATCATCAGGACTTTGATGTCGCCGCGACGGATCTGCTCCATCACTTGTTTAGTTTGCTCGGGAGTCTGCGTGGAATCAATGGTAGCGGCGGCAATGCCTTTACGGCGCATAAATGCGATTTGATCATGCATTAATGCTAGCAAAGGTGAAATCACTAGGGTTAAGTGGGGCAGTTGTGTGGCGGGCAGTTGATAGCACAATGACTTACCCGCACCGGTAGGAAAAATCGCACAGGCCGACTCCCCTTGCATTATCTGAGAAATCACCGACTCTTGTCCTGCACGAAATGATGAAAACCCAAAAACGTGCTGAAGTGCTTGTGCCAACATACCGTATTTCCCCTACTTTTAACCAAGTGTCTGTTTATGAACAGGCGGGAAAAGGTATCGGCTATGTGCCGAGGTTGCAAGCACAGGCGGTATGCGTGCGAGCGGCCTCATTATCTTCAATAAGTGGGGTCGATCTTTTCTTAACGGATGCGAGAGCTATCACAGCGCCTCAATCAGTGCTGCGATCTCATCCCACCTTTGTTCATCAATCAACTTGGCGGGCACCATCCAGGTGCCGCCGCATGCGAGCACCGAGGGCAACGCGAGATAATCACTCACATTCGCCTCACTCACGCCACCGGTTGGCATGAAACTGACGGGGTAGACGGCAGATAACGCTTTTAACATCGCAATGCCTCCCGACGCTTCCGCGGGGAAAAACTTCAACGTATCAAGACCAAGTTCCATGGCTTGCTCGACCAAACTCGGGTTGTTGATCCCAGGGACGATGGCAATCCCACGTTGTTGGCAATGTTTTACTGTAGTGGGATTAAGCCCAGGGCTAACAATAAAATCCGCCCCAGCGTCAATCGCAGCATCGACTTGTGCAGGCGTCAGCACCGTTCCGGCCCCAATCAGTAGCTCGGGATAGGCATCGCGCATTTGGCGGATAGCACTGGCAGCCGCGTCGGTACGAAAGGTGATTTCGGCGCACGGTAAGCCATTGTCGACCAAGGTTTTGGCAAGTGGGACGGCATCGTCCGCATTATTAATCGCAATCACCGGCACAATGCGAATTGCTTTGAGACGTTGGTGTAGTTCAGTCATGGGATTCCCTTATAGTAAAACGCTTAATAGCGCTACGATAACAAACGCGACCAATATTATCGGCATCTATTGAATGCGTTATCAAAAATGAGATCTGGTTAAAATCTCGCTAAGGAGTGGGTATGGCAATTGGCAGTGTGATTGTGATGGGCGTCAGTGGCTCGGGGAAAAGCACCCTTGGCGCAAAGTTGGCACAGCGCTTAGGGGCAAAGTTTATTGATGGAGACGACTTACACCCGCGTGCGAATATCGAAAAGATGGCGACGGGTAAGCCGCTTGATGATCATGACCGAACTCCCTGGCTGGGCCGGATTAGCGATGCCGCCTTTAGTTTGGAGCATAAACATGAATATGGCGTGATTGTGTGTTCAGTCTTAAAGCGCCGCTATCGAGACCAGATCCGAGATGGCAATCAGAACGTTACCTTTTTGTTTTTGGACGGAGATTATGCGTTGATCCTCGCAAGGCTTCGAGCGCGCAAAGGGCATTTTATGAAAACCCATATGCTGGATAGCCAGTTTGCCACGTTGGAGGTGCCGGGTGACGATGAGCCTGATGTGGTCCGAGTCGGCATTGATGCAGACATTGATACTGTGGTGACACGCGCATTGAACGCTTTAAAAGACAAGGAGGATGCCGAATGACACATCCGACATGGTTACAAGCTGTCACCGATTAACTCTCGGGGCGTCGCGACACTGGTGAGTCTCGATAAAGCCCTATACCGAATATGTATGTGCTACGTTTAACCATAACATGACTGTTAATTCGTTGTTTAGTGAGTGTTCTATGGCGTTAGATTATATTGCTCTTGGGATGTTGGTTTTTGTGGTTTTAGTTATTTTTTATGGCGTGATTGCGATTCATGACATTCCTTATGAAATTGCGAAAAGGCGTAATCATCCCCAACAAGATGCTATCCATGTGGCGGGCTGGATAAGCTTGTTTACACTTCATACGCTATGGCCTTTTTTGTGGATATGGGCAACGTTATGGCGTGAGGATCGCGGTTGGGGGTTCACGACATTAAAAGAAGAGCAGCATGATATTAATCATCATGTTACACAGTTGAGCGAGCGAATCGAACAGCTGAAAAGTGACGTTGAATCCCTCAAGCAACAGCAACAACAAAGCGACCAAACGACGATCCAAGAAAAGCRGGAGAATGACTAATGGACCTACTGCTTATCATGACTTATACGGCGATCTGCATCGCTATCTTTAAAATATTCAAAATTCCTTTGAACAAATGGAGTATACCTACGGCAATTTTGGGTGGCATTGTGATCGTGGGGGCCATGACGTTATTAATGAATTACAACCATCCGTTTACACAACTCGGCAAGCAAGCGTTCTCAACAACCCCGATTGTCCCTGGGGTGCGTGGTCGCGTGATCGATGTTCCCGTAAAAGCCAACCAACCTCTCGAAAAAGGTGACGTCTTATTTAAACTGGATCCAACTCCGTTCCAAGCGGAAGTGGATAAAATAGAAGCGCAAATTAAAGAAGCGAGTCAAGATGCACTCGGCTTAGAATCCACGGTATTGGAGGCCGAAGCGGAAAGACGAAGAACCATTTCTGAGCGGGACAAAGCAAAGCGAGAATACGAGCGCTATCAAAAAGGCTTCAATAAAGGTGCATTTACTGAACAGGAGCTTGATACAAAAAGACAAGCCTATTTATCCGCTGAAGAAGCCATTAATGTGACTGAGGCGCGGCTTAATCAAGCCAACCTTGCTTTAAATTCACAGATAGGAGGTCAAAACACCACTGTTGCGCGTTTACTGTCAGAGTACAGAAAAGCGCGGTTTAATTTAGAGCAAACGGTGGCTAGGGCGCCAACAGATGGATTTGTGACACAATTATCGTTACGCCCTGGAATGATGGCGGTGCCGTTTCCTTTATCGCCTGTCATGACGTTTATCCATGACGAAGAGAGAATATTTACTGCCGCATTTAGGCAAAATTCTCTTCAGCGCTTAGCTCCTGGATTTGAGGCTGAATTTATTTTTCCTTCCATGCCGGGGAGGGTATTCCAAGGTGAAGTGATTGAGGTACTACCTGCGATCGCAGAGAGTCAGTTTCGTGCACAAGGGAGCTTAATCGGTACCGATGCGTTTAAAGAAAACGGACGCGCGCTGGTGTCCCTCAAGCTTGACGATGACGCCATGGCTCATCAATTACCGCTTGGGGCGAGTTTTGAAGTTGCTGTTTATTCGGATCGTGTACATCATGTATCAATAATGAGAAAGATCCTGATTCGCATGAAAAGTTGGCAAAGCTATCTTTATATTGATCATTAAGCCAATGCGATTTGTCACGGCGCCACTTTACCGCGCAAAGACTTAGTCTGGCTCTTACGCTTTTTGGATTCTACGCGGCGGCGTTGTGACGCTTTGGTTGGCCGAGTTGGCTTGCGTTTTTTCTGCTCCACCATCGCGCTTTTAATTAGCATAGCGAGGCGTTCTAACGCGTCTTCTCGGTTTAGCTCTTGGGTGCGGTAGTTTTGCGCTTTGATCACCACGACGCCGTCTTTGGAGATGCGTGAATCGGACAGCGTCATTAAGCGTGTTTTGTAGGCATCAGGCAGTGACGAGGCGTGAATATCAAAGCGCAAATGAATGGCACTCGACACTTTATTGACGTTTTGTCCGCCTTTCCCAGCGGCGCGGATGGCCGTGAGCTCAATTTCACTGTCGGGAATCGCTACTTTGTTGGATAGAGTCAGCATACGGCCTCAAATATTAACAAGAGGCGCGCAGTGTACATAGCATTAGGCCTGTGGCGCAAATAAGCCAGCAGGCCGAGTCTTTTTGAGTCGTTAATCGGCACTTTAGGGTAAATCAAATACCAGTGTTTGGCTGATTTCGTTGCCGATATTACTAAAGGTGATGTGACGGATACCTTCGACTTTCGCACCATCACCGGGAGAAAGAGATGTGTTTTCAACCTTAAGAGTGCCCGCGACTTGATGCACATAGGCGTTGCGTCCTGTCCCCAAAGCGAAGGTAACAGACTCACTCGGCGCCAAGACAAGTTGCAGCAAACGTGCCTCTTGTTTTATTTTTAACGAGCCATTCTCACCCGTTGGCGTCGCAATGACGGTAAAGCCGGGTTGGTTGCCAAAATCTTTTTGCTGATAGCCCGGCTCTCCGCCTCTTTCGTTAGGTTCAATCCAAATCTGTAAAAAGCGCAATGGCTGGGATGACGAGGCATTATATTCACTATGATAAATACCACGCCCAGCCGACATCAGCTGGAACTCGCCAGCGGGTAGAGTTTGTCGGTTGTCTTGGCTGTCTTTGTGTTCGATTGCCCCCTCCAGCACCAGGCTGATGATCTCCATATCACGGTGTCCGTGGGTGTCAAAGCCTGCGGCGGGTGAAACGATATCATCATTGATCACACGTAGTGCAGAGAAGCCCATATGATGGGGATCGTAATAGCTACCAAATGAAAAAGTATGGCGGCTTTGTAGCCAGCCAAAGTTGGCCTGACCGCGATCGCTGGCATGACGTACTGTGATCATAATGCTTATCCTCACTGATTCTACGTTGAACAGCGGTGACGCTGAGCAATGAAAACAGTGTAGAGACAAAAACGCCGTGCGAACACGGCGTAATATTGAGCATCTTGTTCTAAAACATTGAACGAGTATCGTGCAGAAGAAATAGCACGCGTCAGATAATGTACTAAAGCTTAAATGTTTCCATGCGTGTTTTTAAGTTATGCGCAAGATTGCTGATTTGGTCACAGGCAATCGCTGTTTGTGTTGCCCCCTCGGCCATTTCGGTTGACGCGCTATTAATGTTTTCAACACTGCGGTTGAGCTCGTTAGAGACAGAACTTTGCTCACTGCAGGCGGTGGCAATTTGTGTGCTGCGTTGGGCGATATCATCAACAGAGACTTCAATTTCCCGCATTTGTTCGCCGGTATTGCTCACCGTTTCTACACATTGCGTAATGCCTGTTTGGCATTCATGGCTGGATTCGCGGACCTTGGTTGTGTTTATTTGCAGTGTCTCGATGGTATTAACAATTTGCTCGGTCGATTCTTGAGTACGCTGTGCCAGTGAGCGAACCTCATCGGCTACCACGGCGAACCCTCGGCCTTGCTCACCGGCACGTGCTGCTTCTATCGCCGCATTCAAAGCAAGTAAATTAGTTTGCTCAGCAATACCACGAATCACATCAACCACGACATTAATGTCCTCTGAGCTAGATTTCAGTTGCTCTGTTAATGTTTCTGAGTCTTGCATCAATCCAGATACGCGTTCAATAATGCTAATCGCATCGGTTAATGACCCACTCCCCTTTTTCGCAATCTCTGCTGCCGAATGCGCTGATGTTGCGCCTTCTTCGGTATTCTGCGCCACTTCACTGACAGCGGCTTGCATTTCTGTCATGGCAGACGCCACCGACCCAAGTTCTTGTTGCTGGTTTTGCATACCTGACGCATTTTGAGATGAAATTGCACTCACCTCTTCAACGGCGGCGGTTAGCTGAATGGTAGAGTCGTTAATTTCTGATACCAATCCGTGAAGATTGTTTTGCATCGTTACCAGTTCTTTGAGTAAGGTACCAAGCTCATCTTTGGACAAATCCTTTTCATCAAATTTGTTGTCGAGCTGACCTTGGGCAATACTCGAAGCAAACGCGAGCGCTTTACCGATTGGGCGAGAGATAGAGCGAGAGAGTATCAGGGTCGACGCTAAGATGACCAACACAATCACCAAGGTACCAATTGCTGAGTTGATTTGAGCGGTACGAGCCTCTCGGTTTGCGTTTTCGATAATTTCACTTACTCGCTTATCATTCAGTTTGAGGGCCTGATTCAGATCGTCTAATGCACTGACGTATGTATCAAAACTGGCTAACACGATCTGGTTAGCTTCATCGCTATCTCCGCTTTTAAGCAAGCGGTTGTATGACTGTGTTTCTTGAATATACTGACGCCAAGTATTCTTAAACGTCGTAAATGACTGGCGCTCTTCCGACGTTAACTCTAAGGCTTCATAAGCCTTAATGCCTGCTTGCACATCGGCGCGCCATTGATCAAGTGTGTCAAGCCATTGTGGTAATTGAGGGTGATCACTGTTTGAGAGTAACGAAAACTCATCTTTACGAACCTTGGTGACATCCACCTGGATCCCTTTCAATATATCTACTGAAGGTAAACTTATATCTGACAGTTGTTTAATATCCTTAGTTAAGGTTGATAAACCCATCATAAAGATAACGGCAACCGAAGCAAAAACGATAAAAACGGCGATAAAGCTGAGCCATATTTTTTTGACAACACTAAGATCTTTCATTATCTGCTTTCCTGTTCATCGCGCTTATGAATCAGCGCAAAGGTGTTTTATAACAATATCAAGCTTAAGCGTAGACGATTTAGTGATAGTGATGATTATTAATCAGTGGATGCCTGAGTGATGTACTGTCAGGTTAAGGAACATGAATGCTATGAAGCGGGCCTGCGATAGGAGAAGGCTTAGACCCGCATTGGCGCATTAAGCCAACAGGGTCGCAGAAAAAAGACACTTGCACGTTGTCTCTGCTAAAGATATCGCTTAACTTACTGATATTATCCATCCGGTATGATCAAAGTCTGCCCCTATTGATTCGATGATTGAGGTTGGTTATATCAAATGTGCGTCTGAATATGTGAATGTTGACACGTGAGGGTGCAGCGAGTTAATGATCTTGCTCACCCGCCCCTAAATGTGCAAGGACAGCACTAAGTAGAGCTTATGGCCAATTCCGCTTCAACACACACCGCTTCGACACCATCTGCTTCAAGTCGCAACAGTAAAAATCTGACCGTTTTGTGGGAGCTGATTGCGTTTATCCGCCCTTACCATTGGCAAGTGAGCGCGGCATTGCTGGCTTTGGTTTTTACCGCATCATTAACACTCTCGGTCGGACACGGCGTTCGGCTTTTGATCGACCAAGGCTTTGCACAGCAATCACTGGTTGAGTTGGGTAATGCGGTACAGTTTATTTTGCTGATCACGGTATTAATCGCGATCGGCACCTTTTTCCGCTTCTATCTGGTGTCATCAGTGGGTGAGCGGGTCAGTGCTGATATTCGCCAAGCGGTGTTTGATCATGTGATTGATCTGCATCCGAGTTATTTTGAAACCCACGGCAGTGGCGAGATCATGTCGCGGATCACCACAGATACCAGCTTGCTGCAGAATATCATCGGCTCCTCTTTTTCCATGGCGATGCGCAGTGCGTTAATGTGTGTGGGCGCGATCATCATGCTGTTTGCCACCAATATTAAACTAACGTTGATTGTGTTGGCCTCCGTGCCTTTTATTTTGGTGCCCATACTTATCTATGGCCGTCGTGTGCGGGCGTTGTCGCGGCAAAGCCAAGATTCGATGGCGGATGTAGGCAGCTATGCCGGCGAAGCCATCACCAATATTAAAACCGTGCAAAGCTTCGCGGTAGAAGATCACGCTAAAGCCGCCTTTGGGCAAGAGGTGGAGCGTGCCTATCAGATCGGACGCGAGCGCGTAAAACAACGAGCCATTCTTATTTCCGGGGTGATCGTGATTGTGTTTAGCGCCATTAATGGCATGTTATGGGTCGGCGGGCGCGATGTGATTCAAGGCACCATGTCGGCAGGCGATTTGGGCGCCTTTGTATTTTTCGCCATCATGGTTGCCTCTTCGATGGCCACCTTGTCGGAAGTGATGGGGGAGTTGCAGCGCGCGGCAGGCGCAACAGAGCGTTTGGTGGAGCTTTTACACGTGCAAAGTCATATTCGTACTCCCGCTACCTCACCGATTGTTGATGCCCAATCACTGAGCAATGATATTCGCTTTGAAGCGGTGCACTTTCATTATCCCACGCGGCCCTATCAGCCGGCGATTGATACGCTGAACCTTGCTATTCAGCCCGGCGAAGTCGTGGCGTTAGTGGGGCCGTCGGGAGCGGGAAAAACCACCGTATTTGAATTACTGCAACGCTTTTATGATCCGCAGTCAGGCGCGATTATGCTAGGCGGGCAAGATATTCGCCTCTTGTCCCCGCAAGCCTTGCGCCAACAAATGGCTCTGGTGCCGCAGCAACCGGCATTGTTTAGCGATAATGTGATAGGAAACATCCGCTACGGCAGGCCAAACGCCAGTGAGCAAGCGGTGAAAGAGGCGGCCGTTCAAGCGCACGCTGATGCCTTTATTCAGCAATTACCGGATGGTTATCACAGCTTTTTAGGTGAGCGGGGCGTGCGGCTTTCGGGCGGCCAACGGCAGCGAATTGCGATTGCCCGCGCAATTCTCAAGGACCCACGGATTTTATTGCTCGATGAAGCCACCAGCGCGCTGGATAGTGAAAGTGAGCATGCGGTGCAGCAAGGCTTGGCGGCTTTAATGCGGGATCGCACCACCTTGATTATCGCTCACCGCTTATCGACCATTCAGCATGCTGACCACATTGTAGTGATGGATCAAGGTAATCTGGTGGATATAGGCAGCCATACCGACCTGCTGGTGCGCTGCCCTCTGTATCAACGCTTGGTAAAACGGCAGTTTAGCCATGTCTCAAATGGCTAAGCGTTGTTTTCCAATTCTTTGATTTGTTGGTCAATCTTTTCCGCTTCTTCGGTGAGTAGTGAGTAACCTCTGATATCGCCATTGCGCTGGGCCTCAAAGGCTTGTTGTTGTTTAGCGTCGTACTGTTTTTTTAGCTTTTTAACTGGATTCGGCTTTAAAAATGAGAGCATAGTGGATCCCTATAGATAGATAATAGTTCTCGGTACGAAGTCAACCTCCACTTAGATGACCGATTTATTGGTTGTATGTAAATTGATTGCATTCAGCATCACGCTTTTTCTAGTGGGTTAACACAATGTTGGATTCAAACGATGCCAATTATTAGGATGTGCTAATGTTTTGATGAGTTATAAAAAGGAGTGCATCATGAACAAGAAACGAATAATCGGCAGCCTATTTGGACTAGGTTTGCTCACGGGGGCCGCTCAAGCATCGACGGATTCGGTGGAACAAGCGTTGGTAATGGTTAACAGTGGCGAATTGCAAACACAAGGAATGGCTATGGTATTAGCGAATACGATGCAGGCCCAAGGGACGCATGTTGATGTGTTGCTGTGTGGGAAAGCCGGTGAATTAGCGTTTAAAGATACTGAAAACGCGCCATTAAAGCCCAAAAACGTTACCCCAGAACAACTAATGATGAAGCTGAAACAAGGCGGCGCTAATGTGAGTGTGTGCGCATTATTTTTACCTAACAGCGACAAAGGAAAAGCAGCATTGCGATCCGGGATTTCAGTGGCTAAGCCACCACAGATCAGCCGGATTATGCGCAACGAAGACGTACGAGTGTTTAACTTCTAGTCTTGATCCTTCTTGTATCGCGCAACACGGCACCTGACCGAGATTGACTCATCAACGCAAGGTCAATGTTATGCGCACCCGTTCCTGTCCCATGTGGTCTAGTGTAAGCTTTGCTTCGCGTCTCTAAAAGAAAAAGGCGAGCCGAGCGGCTCGCCTTTCGTTTATTAAGTTAGTTTCTAACTTGGTTATCTGTGATTAGTGGATTACTCATCCATATAGCTTTCAATGCTAGGGCAAGAGCAAATCAGGTTGCGGTCACCGTAGACGTTATCGACACGGTTGACCGATGGCCAGTATTTGCTTGCTTTGCTATGAGCGGATGGGAAGCAAGCCAACTCACGGGAATAGGCGTGAGACCACTCGTCAGCCATCAGATCCGCTTGGGTATGGGGCGCATTGACCAATGGGTTGTCTTCCAGCGCCCACTCACCGTCTTGCACCTTGGCAATTTCCTCGCGGATGGCAATCATGGCATCACAAAAGCGATCCAATTCTTCTTGGCTTTCACTTTCGGTCGGCTCAACCATCAGCGTACCCGCCACCGGGAACGACATGGTCGGCGCGTGGAAGCCATAATCCATCAAGCGTTTGGCGATGTCTTCTTCGCTGATACCGGATGCCTCTTTGAGCGGACGAATGTCGATAATACATTCGTGCGCAATGCGTCCGTTTTTGCCGCGATAAAGCACGGGGTAGTAGGGACGCAGACGCTCCATCACATAGTTGGCACTGAGAATCGCCAACTCGGTCGCGCGCGTTAGGCCTTGTTCACCCATCATGGCAATGTACGCCCATGATATAGGAAGAATCGAGGCACTGCCCATTGGTGCGGCCGACACGGCACATTCGTCACCTTGCTCCACATGGCCGGGAAGGAAAGGCGCGAGGTGCGATTTCACCCCAATCGGCCCCATACCTGGGCCACCACCACCGTGTGGAATACAGAAGGTTTTGTGCAGGTTGAGATGCGAGACGTCTGAGCCAATGTAACCCGGCGTGGTCAGCCCCACTTGCGCATTCATATTGGCGCCATCCAAGTAAACTTGGCCGCCTGCCTCGTGCACCAGCTCGCACACTTGTTGCACGGTTTCTTCGTACACACCATGTGTCGATGGGTAGGTGATCATAATGCAAGAGAGCGCATCGCGGTGTTTGTCGATCTTGGCTTTCAGATCGTCAATGTCGATATTGCCATCGTCATCACAGCCTACAACAACCACTTTCATCGAAACCATGGCCGCGGAGGCAGGGTTGGTACCGTGCGCGGAGCTTGGGATCAAGCATACGTTGCGGTGACTGTCGCCACGGCTTTCATGGTAGCGCTGAATCGCGATTAAGCCCGCATACTCACCTTGTGCGCCTGAGTTGGGCTGCATGGAGATCTCGTCGTAGCCAGTGATTTCACACAGCATGTCACGCAGTGATTTGCCCAGTGTTTGATAGCCTTTGGCTTGCTCCAATGGCACAAACGGATGCAGGGCGCCAAACTCTGGCCAAGTGACAGGGATCATCTCGGCCGCGGCGTTTAGCTTCATGGTACAGCTACCTAGCGGGATCATGCCGTGGGTGAGGGAAAAGTCTTTGTTTTCCAGCGCCTTCATATACCGCATCAGCTTGGTTTCACTGTGATAGCGGTTAAAGACAGGGTGCGTTAGGTACGCGCTACTGCGGCGGCATACGACAGGGATCGCGGCCAATTCATCAGCTTCAATGTCGCTCGCCACGGCTTCTGCATTGCCTTGACCGGTGAGTGCGGTAAGCAATTGATTGACTTCTGCCAGCGTGCTCGCTTCATCAAAGCTCGCGGCAAGTTGGCCATCCAGTTTACGCAAGTTAAAACCAGCATCTTGCGCTTGTTGGTACAAGGCATCGGTTTGCTCGCCCGTGTTAAACGTCACGGTATCGAAGAAGCTGTCGTGCGCGAGGCTCAACCCGGCCGCTTGTACCGATTTGGCGAACAGCGCGGTCAGATGATGCACACGGCGGGCAATCTTCTTCAAACCGTCGGGACCGTGGTAGACCGCGTAAAAAGCGGCCATGTTGGCCAGCAAGGCTTGGGCGGTACAAATATTGGAAGTCGCTTTTTCACGACGGATATGTTGCTCGCGCGTTTGCATCGCCATGCGCAAGGCTTGGTTGCCTTTGCTATCGACCGATACGCCAATCACGCGGCCTGGCATGGTGCGCTTGAGCTTGTCACGTGTCGCCATAAAGGCCGCGTGTGGGCCACCGTAACCCATAGGCACACCAAAGCGTTGTGCGGAGCCAATCACCACATCCGCGCCCATTTCACCCGGCGCTTTAAGCAAAGTGAGTGAAAGCAGATCGGTAGCAACCGCGACCAGCGTCTTCTTGCTTTGCGCTTCCGCGATAAGCGCACTGAGATCGCGCACTTCACCCGTGGTGCCGGGATATTGGAGTAGGGCGCCAAATACATCGTGCTGATCCAGCTTGTCCGTGTCATCAACAATGATGTCAAAGCCTAAGAAGTTGGCGCGCGTTTTAATCACATCCAAGGTTTGTGGATGCACGTCGCTGGCAACAAAAAAGGCGTTGCCTTTGTGCTTGCCGCCACGCTTACACAGGGTCATGGCTTCCGCAGCCGCGGTGGCTTCGTCGAGCAGCGACGCGTTGGCTAAATCCATCCCCGTTAAGTCCATCACCATTTGCTGGAAGTTCAGCAAGGATTCGAGTCGGCCTTGCGAGATCTCGGGCTGATAAGGCGTATAAGCGGTATACCAGCCCGGGTTTTCCAACACATTGCGTAAAATAGGCGGTGGAGTATGTGTGTGATAGTAACCTTGGCCGATCAGGCTGCGCTTAATGGTATTTTGCGCGGCAATGTCGCTCAGTTCCGCCAGCATCTGGGTTTCGCTTTTCGGCGCGCTCAGATTAAGCGGCTTTGGCAAACGGATATCCGCAGGAACGGTTTCTTCAATCACATGCTCAAGGCTGGTGGCATTGATCGCCGCCAGCATGGCATCTTGCTGTTGGGTATTTGGGCCATTATGGCGCGCGATAAAATCATTATCGGCCACCAGGCTATCGAGTAAACGAGTCTGCGTCATGGTATTCGTCCTGAATTAGTCGTCGATTGCGGCGGTATAGGCGTCCGCGTCCATCAGATGATCCAAGTTGGTGTCGTCTGCCAGCTTAATCTTGGCAATCCAGCCGCCCTCAAAAGGTTCTTCGTTGACCAGTTCTGGACTATCTTCTAGATCTTCATTAATGGCGACTACTTCACCATCAACCGGCGCATAAATATCTGATGCGGCTTTTACCGACTCCACCAATGAAAAGCCTTCACCTTTTTCAGTACTGTCACCCACCTCAGGTAGATCGACAAACACGACATCGCCAAGTAGGCCTTGGGCATGATCGGTGATCCCCATAGTGACAGTGCCATCGCCATTGTCTTTGACCCACTCATGGCTTTCAGAAAACTTTAGTGTCGCGTCCATTTGTTACTCTCCTGCTTTAATACGAGCTGCTCAATCGTTGAGCGATTTACAATGTAAAATGAGGCGGTGTTTGGGCGATTACACCGCCTCCTGTGTGTTAATTACGTACGTGGCAATGGTATTGGCTACGTCGTTGCAAGACTGTTTATGGCGTCGGGCCGCCATTTATTGGCGATAAAGCGGGAAACGGGCACACAGCTGCTGTACTTCTTTACGCACGCGTGTCTCAACCTCGGCGTTGCCTTCTGGAGTCTCGACTAATGCATCGAGCACGTCCCCAATCCATTGGCCAACTTGGTGGAACTCCTGGGTACCAAATCCGCGGCTGGTACCCGCGGGGGTGCCGAGACGAATGCCGGAGGTGATCATTGGTTTTTCGGTATCAAAGGGGATGCCGTTCTTGTTACAGGTGATCCCAGCGCGCTCGAGCGCCTGCTCCGCTTGGTTGCCTTTTAGGCCTTTGGGGCGAAGGTCAACGAGCATCAAGTGGGTATCGGTGCCGCCGGTGACGATGTCGCAGCCACGTGTTTGTAGGACCTCGGCCAAGACTTTGGCGTTAGCAACCACTTGATCAATATACAATTTAAACTCAGGCTCTAGCGCCTCACCAAAGGCGACGGCTTTAGCCGCAATCACGTGCATCAACGGACCGCCTTGTAGGCCGGGGAACACCGCCGAATTGATCTTTTTGTTGATGTCTTCGTGATTGGTCAGGATCATGCCACCGCGCGGGCCACGCAGGGTTTTATGGGTAGTGGTGGTCACCACATGCGCATGAGGTAGTGGCGAGGGATGGGCGCCAGTAGCAACCAAGCCAGCGATATGCGCCATATCAACCATCAGGTACGCGCCGACTTCATCGGCAATCGCGCGGAAACGGGCAAAATCAATCGGACGCGGGATCGCGCTACCACCAGCGATGATCATCTTAGGTTGATGTTCACGGGCCAGTACCGCGACCTCATCGTAATCAATTTCTAAGCTATCTTTGCTCACGCCGTACTGTACGGCATTAAACCACTTACCCGATAGCGCAGGACGCGCGCCGTGAGTGAGGTGGCCGCCGGCATCGAGTGACATACCTAAAATGGTGTCACCAGGTTGCAGCAGCGCAAGCATCACCGCGCCGTTGGCTTGTGCGCCAGAGTGTGGCTGAACATTGACATACTCGCAGCTAAACAGCTGTTTGGCACGGGCCTGGGCGATGGCTTCGACTTCATCGACGTGCTCGCAGCCGCCGTAATAGCGACGGCCTGGATAGCCTTCTGCGTACTTATTGGTTAGGCAGGTGCCTTGCGCTTGCATGACTGCTTGCGAGACGATGTTTTCTGAGGCGATCAGTTCAATTTGTTGCTGCTGACGTTTGTGCTCGGCCTGCACGGCCGACATCACGGCACCATCGGACTCCGATAAGTTGGTGGAGAAAAACTGCTCCAATTCTACATTTGGGTAGCTCGGTTTCATTGCGCTTTCCTTATTGGCGATGGTGGCTAACAGGCCACAACATTAATCGGGATCACATTGGTGGCGAGGCCACCCTGTGAGGTTTCTTTATATTTACTCATCATGTCGAGCCCGGTCTCATGCATGGTTTTAATTACGCTATCAAGCGAGACGTGATGCTCGCCGTCGCCACCCATGGCTAATCGGGTCGCGTTAATCGCTTTTACGGCGCCCATGGTGTTGCGTTCTATGCAAGGGACTTGCACCAAGCCATCAATCGGGTCACACGTAAGGCCGAGGTTATGCTCCATGCCGATTTCTGCCGCGTTTTCAATTTGTTGATTACTTGCGCCCATGGCGGCGGCTAGTCCTGCTGCTGCCATCGAGCACGCCACGCCAATTTCGCCCTGACAACCGACCTCTGCGGCCGAAATAGAGGCATTGGTCTTGTATAAAGAGCCGATAGCCGCGGAGGTCGCCATAAAGGTACGGATGCCATCTGGGTTATTGGGCGAGACAAACTTATCGTAATAAGCAAGCACGGCAGGGATCACGCCCGCGGCGCCATTGGTTGGGGCGGTGACCACGCGGCCACCGGCGGCATTCTCTTCATTAACCGCCATGGCAAACAGGTTGACCCAATCATTGGTGTCTGTCGGTAACCCATGGGCTTGTTTATCGTGAATGGCGTCGTACATGCCTTTGGCACGTCGCTTAATGTTTAAACCGCCTGGCAGTACGCCACCTTGTTTAATGCCTCTGTCGATGCACTCACGCATCACTTGCCAGATATGATCCAGTCCCTGGTTAACCGTGTCACGTGTGGCGTGACTATCGTGGTATTGGGCGCGTGCGACCTCGTTCGTAAACATCAGCTCGCTGATGGTCATGTTCGTTTTTGTACATTGCTCAAGTAATTCCGCTGCACTCTTAAATGGATATGGCGGAGTGAAATCAGTCGCTAGGGCATCCGTTTCGCCTTCTTCCACCACAAAACCACCGCCTACCGAGAAATAGGTTTTGTGAGCAAGACACTCTCCTGATTTGCTAAAGGCGCTTACCGTCATGCCATTGGGGTGCTCGGGCAGCACCTTGTCATAGTGAAAGGCAATATCTGCCTCCCAGTTAAATCGAATATAGTGGCACCCTGCAAAAGGAAGCTCGCCACCATTTTTGACCATTTTGGTCATGGTATCGATTTCATCTGACTCGATGGTGGCAGGCATTTCGCCCATTAACCCCATCACACACGCCACGTCAGTCGCATGGCCTTTGCCGGTTAACGCCAGCGAGCCGTATAAGTCCACTTTGACACGCTCGATATCGGTCACGGACAGTGTTTGCGCCGCATAGTGGCTAAAGCGTGCGCAGGCCACCATCGGACCAACGGTGTGTGAGCTAGATGGTCCGACGCCTATCTTAAACAGGTCAAACATGCTGTGACTCATGGCCTGTCTCCTCAATCAGTAAGGTACGTTGTTGTCATGATTGTTGTTGTCCTGACATCGACGATGCCGACATTGCTTCACGTAGCATTCAACAGATTGGCGATGATTGCGCTTACTGTTGATTTAAACATTTTGTTAACGTACCTAAGCGTTCACTTTTCCGCAAAATAAATTTCCAATAAGAAACCTATGTTGTGATCCTGGAGACAAAACCTCCTCCTGTTGATACTATCTAACACCGGCGCAAACGTTTGCCTTTTTATCTTAAGCGAGGGTAAATTGCAAATCAATGCCAGTAACGCCGGGGAATATACTCGCTTTTTATTAAGTGAATGGTTAATTAATATCTCTGTAATGCCTTGTTTTTACGAGGAAGAGCATGATGAACTCAAGGTGCCGGGTGAGAGTGACAGGTTGGCTACCTTGATCAATTCGCTGGCTAGGTCACGTTTATGATATCGGTATTTTCCGATAGGAAACTTTTTTGTTAAAAGTGTTAAAGCGGCAAATACAGCGGGACAATCGATAGAGGCGAAAGCAGGTGACAACAGACCAATCAACACAGGATGTGTACCCGTCGATGCAGGTTGAGCGATCGCAACGCGAGGGTGACGCTCGCGAACCCATTGCACCATTGCGGCTGGGCCCGCGTTTAAAAGCCGTCAGGGTCGGGCTTGGGCTGACGCTTGAGGAGGCAAGCCAGCGCACTGGCTTGGCGCGTTCAACCTTATCCAAAATTGAAAATGAACAGATATCCCCGACTTTCCAAGCGATGCAGAAACTCGCGCACGGCTTGGATATCGATATTCCGCAACTGTTTGCCCCACCAAAAAAGCGGCAAGCAACAGGTCGGCGAGATGTGACGCTAGCGGGTCAGGGAAAAGCACACCCTACGGGTACCTACGAACATGAGTTATTGGCAACACAGCTAAGCAACAAAAAGATGATGCCGTTTAAGTCGCGGGTTAGGGCACGTGCGTTTGAGGATTATAGCGACTGGATTCGACACGACGGGGAAGAGTTTTTATTGGTGCTGGAAGGCAGTATCCAATTTTTTTCTGAGTTTTATGAAGCGATCACTCTCAATGAGGGTGACAGCGTATATTACGACGCCACCATGGGGCACATGCTAGCTTCCGTCAGTGATGACGATGCACTGATCTTATGGGTAACAGCGTCTTAACTAACCACATAAACGCATTGCTTAACGTGGGCAAGATGCCTGCGGGCACAATATGGAGAGAATAATGGCAGAGTTACTCACGACCCCGTTACACCGCCTGCACCTTGATATGGGCGCAAAAATGGTTCCGTTCGCTGGCTATGACATGCCAGTTCAGTATCCGCTGGGTGTGCGCAAAGAGCACCTTCATTGCCGTGAGCATGCAGGCTTGTTTGATGTTTCTCATATGGGGCAAATCCGTCTTCATGGCGCGGATGCGGCCAAAGCATTGGAAGCGCTCGTCCCAGTTGATGTGTTGGATCTCCCCCAAGGTAAACAACGTTATGCCGTATTCACTAATGAGCAGGGCGGCATTTTGGATGACTTGATGATTGCTAACCTCGGCGATCACCTCTTTTTGGTGGTCAACGCGGCCTGCAAAGCACAAGATATTCAGCACCTGCGCGACAACTTGAAAGGGGATGTCTCCGTCGAGGTGATTGAAGATCGCGCCTTACTGGCGCTTCAAGGCCCGAAGGCGGCGCAAGTGCTGGCGACATTCAACCCGAAGGTGAATGACATGGTGTTCATGGACATTCAGCCTGTTGAGATTGATGGCATTCACTGCGTGGTGAGTCGTTCAGGTTATACCGGCGAAGATGGGTTTGAAGTGTCTGTCCCGGCTGAACATGCAGAATCTCTCGCCAAAGCCCTGTTAGCTTACGACGAGGTGGAATGGATTGGCTTGGGCGCGCGTGACTCACTGCGCCTTGAGTGCGGACTGTGTCTATATGGGCACGATCTGGATACCACCACCACGCCAGTTGAAGCAACCTTGATTTGGGCCATTAGTAAAGTGCGCCGTGCGGATGGTGAGCGTGCGGGTGGCTTCCCCGGTGAGGGGAAAATCCTTGAACAAATTGCGACCAAAGCGGTGAGCCGCAAGCGCATTGGGCTGGTGGGCCAAAGCAAAGCCCCTGTGCGTGAAGGCAGCAAGCTATTTGATGCAGACGATAATGAAATTGGCGTAGTCACCAGCGGCACCTTTGGCCCTACTAAAGGGATGCCCGTGGCGATGGGTTACCTCCCACCTGAGTTTATTATCCCCGGCACCGAGGTATACGCGGAAGTACGTGGCAAAAAACTGCCCATGACAGTCGAAAAAATGCCCTTTGTACCGCAGCGCTACCATCGCGGCTGATCTCGGTCAGTGCGAAGGTCGATAAAAACGCAGCCAAAGACGGCTGCGTTTTTGTTGTGAGTCGACGTCCACTTTTTAGGTGGCGATGAATCGCTACGCCTCACTCAGTTGCTCGACCGCCTCCAGTGCCTGAGAGCCGTATATCAATGACGGGCCGCCACCCATTACGATCGCGACGTTAATGGCCTCTACGCATTCTTGTTTGGTTGCGCCATGTTTGAGGGCGGCGGCCACGTGGGCACCGATACAGCCATCGCAGCGCGCGGCAATACCAATCCCTAGTGCAATCAACTCTTTGGTTTTTACATCGAGATCACCTTCAGCCATTGCTGCCCGATGCAGCTGTCCGAATGCGGACAGGGTGTCACTGCTGTGTGCTTTAAATTGTTTATTGAGCGCCAGTTGTTGCTGATTGATTTCCTGATAGTTTTTCTTGGTCATGAAGTTGTCCTTTTAATTTAGTCTTGTCTAATGTAATGGCTTTTTGGCCATCATGCAATCCGTGTCTGCCGAGCCACTGCATTTGTCTAAAAAAGCAATCAGCTCAATGCCGTCTCGTGGAAAAAGGGAGAGAAAATACGTTATTTATTAGATTGTCATTAATGGTTGTTCTAATTTAAAACAACACACTTAACCTTTTGACCAACATGTTCCTATGTGCTGTCACTGACGGAGGTCAGTATGAGTATTAAAAAGCGCTTACTCGTTGTCGTCCTGACAGGCGTTATCCTGCCCACGCTTATCATCGCTATTGTATCACTCTATCAATTCCGAACGAGTACGTTGCAAAGCTATGAGCAAAGCTCCTACAAAGAAATGCAGCACATCGGCAACGCGTTTAAATTCTACTTAGAAGGGTTGGCGGCAAACGCCAAGATTCTGGGTAACAGCGACGCCCTTCAACGTTTAGACAGCTCTGTTACCAAATACATGGGATCGACCAAAGCCATGACCTCCAAGCAAAATAGTCCTGCTGAGGCACGGGCGTATGGGTTGCTAGAGGCGATGGGCGAGTCACGAGAAGATTTTGCGTATGTGTTCCTTGGGTTAAGTGATGGTGGGTACATTCAGTGGCCGCAAGGGGAGTCTGGCAACTATGATCCTCGTCAGCGTCCTTGGTACCAAACCGGTCAGGGAAGTGGCAACAATCCAGTTCGTGTACCAGCGTATCAAGATGTGAATACTGGGGCCCCCCTCCTTGATTATGTCATGGAGTTTCAAGCCCAAGACGGCCTGAGTGGTGTGATTGGTGTCGATGTCACCTTAGAAGCACTGACAAACATGCTGGGCGACGTCACCCTCGGCGAGTCGGGGTATATTGTGCTAGTGGAAGACACAGGCACGGTGCTTGCTGACCCGAACAACCCAGACAATAACTTTGAACCTGCCCAGAGTGTCGACAGTGTTTACAGCGGTGGGAATTTTAGCGAGTCACTTACCGCCGTCTCTTTTGATGGTGAAGATTACTTTGTCAACCAATACAAAGCACCAGAAAGTGGCTGGCGTTTGATTGGGGTTGTGCCGCAGCAAGAAGTTCTAGGCCAGGTTACCCGGCTGCAAACCGTTATTTTATCCATCAGTCTGATCCTTGTTGTCGTGTTTGGTGTGCTTGGTTACTTTATGATTCAACGTATATCTGCATCTATCATTGCCGTCAGTGATGGGCTGAGTGATGCGGCAAGCGGTGATGGTGATTTGACCAAGCGTTTACCGGTTCGCAGCCAGGATGAGTTGGGTAAAACGGCGGGTGCCTTTAATCAGTTTGTGGATGTGATTCAAGAGCTGATCATTGGTATCAAAGACAGATCCACTAAGCTGTCATCTCATGCCGATAACACCACCCAATTTGCCGAGCAGCTAGACGGTGCGAGTCATCAACAACGCTCAGGGTTAGAGCAAATTGCCACTGCGTTCCATCAAATGGTGGCCACGGCAAACGAGGTCTCGCAAAACTGTAACCAGACCGCGGATTCTGCCCAGCAGTGTCAGTCGGAGGTCGATCGTGGCATGACCTTGATGAATAATACGCGCGCAGCGGTGCAAGAAATGGCCACCACGCTAAACGAAGCGGATAGCGCGATGGCTGAGCTGACCAAAGAGAACGATAATATCACCGCCATGCTAGATACCATTCGAGGCATTGCCGAACAAACCAATTTGCTTGCGCTTAATGCGGCGATTGAGTCAGCGCGTGCGGGGGAGCATGGGCGAGGCTTTGCCGTGGTGGCCGACGAGGTACGGGTGCTGTCACAAAAAACCACCAAATCAACGGAAGAGATTGATGAGCTGTTGCAGGCCTTAACCCAGCGCACGAATCAGCTTTCCGAGAAGCTGAAAGGCAGTGTTGAGCACTCACAAACCACCACGGAGGCGACGGAAGAGGCCTTGAGCGTCTTTGACACTATCCAAAGTTTGGTAGGGCAAATTCACGACATGGCGGCACAAATTGCCACGGCCACCGAGGAGCAGCACTCAGTATCGGAAGATATTAATCAGAATGTGACCAGTGTGCTAGAAGGTGCCAACAGTGCAGCATCAACGGCAGAGCAAACCAATGCCACAGCTGCCGAGCTGCGTATGGTGGCCTCAGAGCTATCAGAGCTGGTCAACCGATTTAAAACCGAGAAGGGCGGATAATTGCCCCGGTAAAATTGAAGGGCGACATAAAACGGCGAGCCAAGTGCTCGCCGTTTTTCATGTGTGTGATTTGTTCGTTAGGTGACCTCGACAAACCCCATCAGACCCGTTTTCATGTGCTCAATAACATGGCAATGGTACATCCATCGGCCCGGATTATCGGCCACAAACGCTGCCTTGGCGTGGCCATTTTTACCCAACAACACGGTGTCAGTGTGAAATGGTGTGACTGGTTTGCCATCCATTTCCAGCACAGTAAAGGTGTGTCCGTGTAGGTGAATAGGGTGATGGTACTGGGTGACGTTTTTTAAATCGAAGATATAGGTCTTTCCGCGTTCCAGTTTGGCGATCGGCTCAGGAATATTACCTTTACTCATTCCCTCCCAGGCGCGTTTATTCATCAACCAAAACTCGTGTTTTCCCTTCCCTTGCTTATCAGCAGGCGTGATCGCGCCAGCCCACTCAAACACGAAATGACGGGTTTCAGCATTCTCTAAATCTGGTTTTGCAACGGGATTGAGCGGCAGAGTGGGTAAGGGCTTCTCTGTTAACGTTGACGGTGTGGCGGTAAAGCTTGCCAGCAAGAAAGGAAAGTCACCTTTCATGTGCATTATTTCAACTTTTTCACCAGCATTGGGTGCTATCAGACCAATATCTAGCCGCATCCCTGGGGCTATCTTGTGCGCTTCTAAGCGGCGTGGTGTGACAATCGGGTTACCATCGATGGCGATTATCCAGGCTTCTGCGCCGCGCACTTGAATGGGATAGGTGAGTGTATTGTCCACGTTGGCTAAACGCAATCGTGTGGTTGCCTTTTCTTGCAGTGTGTATTCAGGATGGTGAATACCATTCACGGTGCCCCACTCGCCAGGCGTGCCCATACGCGCGCTATAGCGAGGGATAGCGAGATCTTTCCAGTTACCTTGACGATCTAGGTGCCAGTGTTTGAGTGTCAGTGTGTGCTCTTCATCAAACACAACCGGCGTGGCTTCCTCGACCACAATCGCACCGACCAGCCCTTTACCCAACTGCACCACTGAGTTCATATGCGGGTGGTACCAAAAGGTGCCGGCATCCGGTGGGGTAAAACGATAGGTAAAGGTTTCACCGGGCTGAATAGGCGCTTGGGATAAGAAAGGAACACCGTCCATTTCAATGGGAATGCGTAGCCCATGCCAGTGAATGGTGGTGGGTTCATTGAGGTTATTGGTGAAGTGAATGGTCACTGGCTCACCTTGGTGGCAGCGTATAGTGGGGGCTGGCGTCTCGCCATTGAAGGCCAGTACATCGGTCTGATGCTCAGGAACCAACTCAGCCTGACTGGGCTCAGCGCTTAAATGGTATTCCCACTGCCCGTTTTGCCGAGAGGCAGAGACTAAGGAGCAAGCAGGCAAAGTGGAAAGGGCTGCCACCGCTGCGGTCGTTCGTAAAAATTGACGCCGGGAGAGGCCACGTGCGTTCAGTGATTCACCATTCATTCTTAATACCTTTTCAACGCCGTCATTGCGTAACAGTGTACCTCGAAAAATGTTTTATGAGAAAGATTATCAATTGTGTTTGTGAGGAAGTTAAAACAGCGAGTGCCAAGACTCGCTGAGCCGTCAGCTTATTGACAGTGGAAGGCTTCGAGCCCAGGTACTTGATTGATAGGCGGTAAGCTCTCGAACCCGGGTTTGGCAATGTAATAGCCTTGAAAGAAGTCGACGCCTAAATCAATCAGGCATTGAAGCTCGGCTTCTGTTTCAACACCTTCGGCAATAATTTGACGACTTAGCTCGTGGCACATGGCGACACTGTGGCGCACAATGGTTTGCTTGGTGACGTCAGTGTCAATATCTCGTACAAGCGTCATATCCAGTTTAATCATATGGGTGTTAATGCTGGCAAGCGCGGTAAGGCCGGAGTAACCGGCACCGAAATCGTCAATTGCAGTTAAAAAGCCTTGTGAGCGGTAATAACGAATAATGCGCTGAATATGACTGTAATCAAGGACTTCTTCCCCTTCGGTGAACTCAAACAGAATCCGTTCAAGTGGGAAATTATAGTCATTCGCGGCTTTCAGCGTGGTGCGGATACAGCGCTCTGGCTSGTACACGGCATTGGGCATAAAGTTAATGCTGAGATAACAAGGGATAGATAGTTCGGCCGCGAGTTTGACTGCCTTGATCCGACAGGTTTGATCAAATTGATACTGATTCTCTGCGTTAACATGCTTAAACACGCTGCCCGCGCCGCTACCGTCCTTGCCTCGGGCAAGCGCCTCGTAAGCATAAATGGAATGCGTGGAAAGCCGAATAATGGGTTGGAATGCCATGGTGAAATCGAATGCGAGTGGCTGCGCATCCCTGCAGGCTTCACATTGTGTTGAAGATGCTGTCATAGAAAAGTGGTTATTTAGTCTGTCCTTGTAGAGAGATTAATGGAGTTCTGGGCAGAATGCGAATGAGATGACAAAAATTATGGGGTTTGCACGGTTTAAGGTACAGGCCTAGTCGTGAGCATTCTATATAAACCGATCAGACTGGGCTTAAATAGGCCAAAACGGTCTCTTTTTCGTCATAAGTTGGCACCGGATATGCTTAATATTTAACCGGCAATGTTGGAAGTGTCATTATGATGGCGGAAAGCACGCTTAAAAATGCGTGCCGCGAAAAGGGACTTCCCAATATTTGCTACAAAATAGCCAGAATTGGTTTATACCTTAATAAGGTGGCTTTACAACCAACCCCACGAGATGCCGGTTCAAGGTAGCTGGCCAGTGACAGAGGATGAACGTCATGCTTGCTGAAAAACGGGATGAAATAGACAACCCCCTGATTTGGCCAATACTCAGTATTCTAGAATCAACGCGACAAAGTTGGAAAGTGCACCATCTATTAGGTGAGCTGCAAAAAGACACCATGATGGCCCAGCTTGATGCTGACCCCCACCTTGATTTATTTAAACGCAACTTCCTGATCATGAATGCCTTGTATCAACTACAAGAAATGTTGTTGCCGCAGCAGTGGTTGCAGGTTGAGTCAATGGATATCCAGCTACAATGGCGGGTTGGCAACAGTGGCTTTGTGGCCAAAGAAATTGATTACCAGGATCCGTTGCGTGATTACTACATGGACTGGAATAACTATGACGCCAGCCAAGATGACGTTAAAGAACTGTTGTCTTCGTTTTGGAAGCACTACCAGCGTCATATCGGCAATGAGGCGTCGGGCGAGGCGATGTTGGAGCGCAATAAGGCGTTAAAAGTGTTGGGTTTGGATGAGAATGCTAGTGAGCATGAAATTCGGCGTCAGTGGCGCAAAATGGCGCTCAAGTGGCACCCAGATCGGCCCGAAGGAGATGCAACCACTTTCCGTGAGATGTGTGAAGCTTGGCAAAGCTTGCGCTTATAAATGGCTGTCAGCAAGCAACAGGGTGTGAGAAAGCACCCTGTTGCTTTAACCGCTGACATGCTTGTGGTTTTCGCGTAATACTTACGCGTTATTCAGCCCACGACTGCGCAATTCAAAGATCAGCTTTTCGGCACTGCATTCAAACTGCAATTTAATGTGCGCGCCATTGCCATCAAACTGTTGCGGATCAAAGTCATGCTTAACGGCAGGATTAATGCTCTCTGCGAGGGCGAGGTATTGCTCGAAGCGCGCTTGCACCGCGTCTTTGCTCTCGCCTTGAATGGTGACGTCTGCCACTTCGTCGCCCTCAGATATAATGTAACCTATTTCAGCGCTAACACCACATGCATCACAGGTATCGGTTTGATTCTCTTTCATGGTATTTCCCTACGTTAAAAGCAGCAGGCGTGAAAAACGTGCTGGTGGCCTGCTGTAAGTCGATAACATGATCTTTAGCAAAGTCTGGGTTGTGGCACATTGAGGCAGGTCAGGTTTTGCAGTGTTTGTAGCACGCTGTAGTGATGGCAGCAATACAGATACTGATAAAGACACCACCCACTATTCGTGTTTATGCCAACACGTGCAATAGTGGGTGAGCATTATCATTTGATTGGGTTAAAGGATCAGCACAAATCTTCTTCCCATTGCACTAAGGTACCCTTCGGCCAGTGAGTACCGACATCATGATACTCTTGCTCTAGCTTGTGACGGCGAATTTTCAGCGTCGGCGTGAGTTTGCCGTTCTCAATGCTCCACGGCTCTTTAATCATCAATACGCCTTTGATTTGCTGGTGAGACTCCAGCTCCCCGTTGATGGTATCAATCACCTTCTTCACGCGACGCTCATAACGCGCGCGGTCAAAGTTGGGAAAGTGATGTGGCAGCGCGAGTAGAATAGGGGCAGGCATGCCTGAACCGATCACACAGAGCATCTCGGCATTAGAGAGCTCGAACAAACGCTTTTCAATCGGCACGGGCGCGACAAATTTACCTTTGGCAGTTTTAAAGGTGTCGTTTTTGCGGCCAGAAATACTCAGATACCCCTCGCTATCCAGTTCACCTAAATCTCCCGTGTGCAACCAGCCATCGGCCAAGGTTTCTGCGCTGGCTTCTTCGTTTTTGTAGTAACCACTGAATAAGCCTTCGCTTTTTACTAGGATTTCCTGATCATCGGCAATTTTGATCTCCACGCCAGGCCCTGCATTACCCACGGTGCCAATCTTATCGGCTCTAAATGGATAGTTGAGGGTACTGTAGGCATAGCTTTCTGTCATGCCCCACGCCTCGGTAATGTGTAACCCGAGCTTTTCATACCATTGCAGTAATGCGGGCGCGACAGGCGCTGAGCCGCATCCCAACACGCGTGCCTGATCCAATCCAAGGTTTTTTGCGATTTTGCTTTTGATCAGGTTATTGACCAAGGGAATGCGCAAGAGAAGGTTAAGTTTTCCGTCTGGCAGTTTTTCTTGAATGCGTTGCTGGAATAGTGTCCAAAGCCGAGGGACCGAAATGAACAAGGTGGGGCGATGCATTTTGACATCTTCGATAAAGGTATCGAGTGACTCAGGGAACGCGGTAGGGATCCCGCCCATAATCGCTGAGCCCATGATGTAAACCCGCTCAGTAATATGCGCGAGTGGTAGATAAGAGAACAAGCGATCATCAGGTTCAATGCCAATATGATCAATTAATCGCTGAGCGGACCAACAGTAGCCGCCATAACTTAAAATTGCCCCTTTAGGTAAGCCTGATGTGCCCGAGGTATACACTAAAGACATTACATCGCTGTCTTGGTGCACAGGGCGCTCATCTGATGCTTCATGGTTGGCGATCAAGTCATGCCATTCGTAATGGCAGCTAATGGTGGGGTAAGGAAAGGCGATGGTCTTTAAGCCTGGCATGTTTTCCAGTGAGGCGCTCAAGGCTTTACTGTCATCAAGCTTGCCCACAAACATGGCTTTCGATTCACTGTGGGTTACCACATGGTCAATGGTGTCTGTCCCGGCTGTTGGAAATATCGGGACGCTTATATAGCTGCCCATCATCATCGCTAAATCGGCAATAAACCATTCAGCACAGTTTTTGGAGATGAGCGCGACCTTATCACCGGGTTTCAGCCCCATGTCCCGTAGTGCGGTGACCATGCGCAATGCTTGGTCGGCCACGTCCGCAAAGGTGTAGTCATGAAAGCGGCGGCCGTGAATCTGGCGCAGAAAAACATGACTTGGACGTTCATCGGCCCACCGTAGGATCTGGTCGTTCGGTTTGATATGTGACATTGGACTTCCTCATTGTCGCAACCTAAGAATACGTTTAAACGTTATAATAATGTTAATTTAGTGATCGGGGGCGGCGAGAAGCAAGATAATCATTTAAACACGTGTTCAAATTATGACTGATGGCACTATTTGCAGTGATTTGTCACGGATTTTTCAGTTTTTTCATATTCTTCTCAATAAGGTTTTTGGAAGTTTGATCCGCTTCAGCGTCTTGGTAAAGGGTTAGTGTCAGGCTGAGTGGGTGAGTCTGTACTATTTTAAAAGGGGCGGGACTTTTTCGTGAGTTAGCCTGGCCGCGAGCCGACTGGCGCGCGTGTCATCACAGCGCCAATGACGGCGATTGACGGGGAGAACAGATTACGCATGCCAAAACGCAGTAAAGCCCAAACACAACAAACCATTGAGACGATCTTGGCAGAGGCGAAGCGACAGCTGTTGGCGCTCGGTTATGAGGGAATGTCTTATACCACGCTCAGTGAAGCGACAGGCGTATCGCGCACCGGGATTAGCCATCACTTTCCTCGCAAGCAAGATTTTATGGTCGCGTTAGAGCCTTTTTTGGTGGAGAGCCTGCGTACGCCCCTCGATACGACTGGCACCATCAATGCATTTATGAAAAGCTGGATGCAAGCGATGCATGCCGAGGGCGAGTTTAAGGCGACGCTAAAGCTTTGCTTTTATGTGTTAATTAGCGGCAAAGCCGATAATGGCGCCGCATTCAGGTGTTTAAAAACGCTGCAGCAAGAGTGTGAACAGCAGATGCAAACCGATTTAACGGTCGCCTTTTCGCAACTGTTAGGGGCCAGTGTGTTGCTTTGCCGTCAGCGAGCTGACGCGAAATCCTAATGTCATCGCCTTTTAACCTGGGTTATGGTGCGAGAGATGACCGTCTGTTGACAGACAGCCCCTGCGTTTCTTGTTATCATTGTCACGCTTTATCAGCAAAACATGTATTTGGAGACAACCATGAACAATACCGACCATCCTCCGAGTCTTAACGGAGAAAAATAGCGACTGTTGGTATTGCTGCATTTCATCGTTACCAACTGTCGTCGATAGTTGGCCCTGCCTGCTTTGTTTTTCTCCTCTCGCTGTTAGACATCACGCTGTCCAAATGGGCACGATGTTGTTGATGGTCGTTACCTACTGCCAATCGGGAGATTCGCCATGACGGTAATGAACAACACCTTTACTGAACCGACTGCATTCTCAACATCAGAGATTGTGGCCGCTCGCAATGCCTTTTTACAATATGATCTCAACAAGCAAGTTGAACTGCTCACAGTCATGCCCCACGAGGAGTGTATGGCCGTGCTGGGTCACTGCTCGGTGACGCATGTCCATCAGCTTCTTGAACGGTTAAACGCGCAAGGCCACCAGCGTCTAGCCAATAAATATGCTCGCTGCCTAGGGATGATACGCCCGCATCGCAGCCTACACACGGGCGTGGGGACTTGGATCCACCGGAGACGCGCCAAACTGTTTGCTTTTTTGTCATTAGTGTTAGCTGTAGCCGCTGTGAGCTATTTATCGGTTTTTGTTTTTGTCTAGTCCGTGCGCACTTAGCTTGATCTTACGCAGTAAATTGTTGCGCAAGTATGCTATCACTATAACGACAGTTGAATTGTTCAAAAATATTTTAATAATGGGGTGACGGCAGTGAGCCGTTATCCTAATTCTGCCAATAAGGTAACCCTATGAGTGATGCACTGGTACTCGTTATTAATTCAGGTAGCTCGTCGTTAAAGTTTGCCCTGATGGATGCGCAAACTGGCGATGCGGTGATTTCCGGCGCTGGAGAATGCTTTGGGCGCGATGACGCGCGGATGAGCTGGAAAGTCGACGGCGAAAAAACTGAGAAAACCTTAAGTGCAGGAAGCAACCACCATCAAGAGGCCATGGATATCATTGTGGGCCTTATCGAAAACAACCAATTAAGTGATAAGCTGCAGGCCGTTGGTCATCGCGTGGTACATGGCGGTGAAACCTTCAGCCAGGCCACCTTGATTGACGATGCCGTTTTGGGGCAAATTGATGCGCTAAAAGCCTTAGCGCCCTTGCATAACCCCGCGCATGTGGTGGGCATTAAAGCGGCACGCCAAGCCTTCCCAAGCTTGCCGCAAGTGGCGGTTTTCGACACCGCATTCCATCAAACCATGCCGGAAAAAGCGTATCATTACGCGATCTCGCGTCAGCTTTATAATGATTATGGCATTCGCCGCTACGGCTTCCACGGCACCAGCCACTACTTCGTGAGTCGTGAAGCGGCAAAATGGCTCAACCAAGCGCCTGAGCAAACCAACGTAATCACCGTACACCTTGGCAACGGGGCCTCTTTGTGTGCGGTCAAAGACGGTCAAAGTGTCGATACCAGCATGGGCTTTACGCCATTGGCGGGCTTAATGATGGGCACACGCTGTGGCGATATCGACCCATCTATTCTTGAGTTTCTCTCCAAAAAAGGGCTGAGTACCGATGAAATCCATCATGAACTGATCGATAAAGCCGGTTTGCTCGGCGTGTCGGAATTAACGAACGATTGCCGAGGCTTGGTCGACGCGGCAGAGCAGGGTCACAAAGGCGCACAACTCGCGCTAGAAATGTTTGCTTATCGCGTTGCGAAATACATCGCAAGTTACATGGTGCCTTTATCTCGCTTGGATGCGATTGTTTTCACAGGCGGAATTGGCGAGAACTCACTGCCAGTGCGGGAAATGATCCTAAAAGAACTCGCGATTTTCGGCTATCAAGCCGATGCCGAGGCTAACGCCGCCGCGCGTTTTGGTGCCGCAGGACAAATCACCACCCAAGCGTCACCGCTAGCACTGGTGATCCCAACCAACGAAGAGCTGGTGATCGCACAACAAGCCATGGCAATGGCCTGATTGTCGCCTCTTCCTCTGTTTATGAAGCGAGCTTAGTGGCTCGCTTTTTTTATGCCTAAAAATCAATCTCTATCAAGCCTTATATGATCCGATATAGCGCTTTTTGTATATAATGATGGACAAAGTGCATCGTTTTTTGATTTGATACCCGAAAGATAAAAAAGATTGGTTAGGTATGAAATTATATAGTGTGATTAAGGCTTATTTATTGGAAGCCCTGATTCTCGGTGGCGCGTTCGCGCTAGGGGTGTGGTTAACCCTTTCAGGCTATTTGCTTCATTAGTGATGGTGAACGTTGGCACATTAAAAAGGGCTTTCTTTGCTTAATTCATTGCAGATTTCCACGATGGCGAGTGACAACCCTGAGCGGATCACCTGCTGTTGGCGCTGCAGTTGTAGCTGATAGAATTCGATATCTACGTCATCTTCCGGCGGGCCAATATCGAGCGAAAGTATGCCCATCGTATTCGCTTTGCGCAGCTTTTTGACGGCATCGAGCACCTTAGGATCGGTAAATTGGTAATCGTCGGCATCGTTACTCAGTTGGTTTTTAAGTTTAATGATTTGTTCAATATCGTGATAAGCGTCATCTGATAACACGCCTAGACCAAACAAGAGTTTCAATCGCACAGAAAGATCCCCCAGCGGCCCAGTGTCGTGCAGTAAAGGCCCCACCACTGATTCCACCGCAAAGTTATCTTTGCGAAAAACCCGTTTGATTAAGCCATCAATAGCTGTCTCAAACGTATCCACCGCGGCAACAAAAAAGCCACGCACGGTTGGCGCTTGGTTTAATCGTTCAATGATGTCTGTTTCGTCGAAATTTTCTGCCATAGACTCAATACTGCTTATTGTTATAACGGGGGAGCTAAACTCCCCCTGTAAAATGCGCGGTTTACAATTGCTGGTACAGGGTGTTAATTGCCTCAACTTCAGGGCTTTCCTCTGCCAAGCCGGTGTATGTCGCCAGCGTCTTTCTTACGCCCACCTCAGCCAATGAAGCTTGAAGCTCTTCAGCTTGTGGATCGGTGTGATTGGTGTATTTCAATGCTGCGGCAATCCCTTTTAATAGGGCTCGGTTATCTGTGCCGTACTCTATTGTACCCAGTAATGGCTTGATAAGCCTATCGTTCTGACTTAGTTTTCGGATAGGCTGGCGACCAACACGATCGACCTCATCAACCAAATAGGGGTTTGAGAAACGCCCCAAAATTTTCTCGATGTACGCTTGGTGAGCGGCGCGGTCAAATCCGTAGCGTTGGATAAGCACTTCGCCGCTTTCTTGCATCGCTGTTTTCACCAAATCACGGATTTTCGGATCGGTAATGGCTTCACGAATGGTGCGGTGGCCGCTCAAGCAACCCAAATACGCCGTGATGCAATGGCCCGTGTTTAAGGTGAAAAGCTTACGCTCGACGAAGGCCATGAGGTTTTGTGTCTTCTCCATCCCTGCAATATCTGGGATTTCGCCTTTGAACTGTTGTTCATCCACAATCCACTCGCTGAAGCTTTCTACCGTGACCTCTAAGGGATCATCGTTCGCCGCTTCCGCCGGCGGCACAATGCGATCAACTGCGGAATCGACGAAACCAATCAGTGCGTCTGCTTTCTCATGGAATGCGGGGTCAAGGTGCTTATAGACTTCGCCTTTGAGATGCGACGTACCACGGATCATGTTTTCGCAGGCAATAATGTTTAGTGGGGCCTCATTGCCGGATGCGAAACGTTTTTCAATGCCGGTGGCGATGGTCTTGGCAATAATATCAAGCACATTAGGGCCAACAGCCGTGGTCACTAAATCCGTTTTTACGATTTTTTCGATAACATCATCACTTGCCGAATTGACTGCCGTGATATGAGAAACCGTGTCGATATGGCAGTCGTTACCTACCACTTTGACGTTGTAGCTTTGTTTGTGACTGAGTTGGTCAATGAGGGGCGCATCGACATCGGCAAAGGTGACCTCGACATTGGCATCTGCGAGCAATTTTCCGATAAAGCCGCGGCCGATATTGCCGGCACCAAAATGAACAGCATTTTTCATAATATTTACCTCAAACTAAAAACGGTGGTGATGAGAGGCCACCGAGGTGGCCTGCTTATTGGGTTGATTAATGGGATGACGTCATAAAGGTGACGCTGTCATCACTCAATAGATTGAGGATCTCGTCAATACTGTCAGTACTGGTGAGAATATCTATTGCATCAGGCTCATCTAACGCATTAGTAATGGCGGTAATTACTTGAATATGTTCATCGTTTTTGGCGGCAATGCCAATCACCAACTTAGCGATATCCTCTTTGTCGTCGGTGAACTGCACACCCGATGGATACTGACACACCACAATGCCGGTTTGCTTGACACCGTCTTTTGCTTTAACGGTGCCATGAGGAACGGCGATCGACTCCCCGAGGTAAGTGGGGGTTAATGCCTCGCGCTCAAACATCGCGTCGACATAATTAGGCGCTACGTAGCCAAGTTTGACAAGTTGCTCACCGGCAAATCGAATCGCTTCATCCTTGTTTGTGGCCGTTAAGCCAAGATGAATGTTTTTACGCTGAAGTTGAAAAGCAGGTGCCGGGGTTGGCTCAAAACTGTCGTCATTTGCCGCCGTCGTCGGAACTTGAAGCACTTGTGGATCGTTGGCGGCGGGATACTGTGCGGCGAGAATTTGGGTAACCAACTGGCCGTAAACATCGCCGTCTAAAAAGTTATTGAGTGAAATATGGTGTGCGGTTGGCGCGTGAGTGCGTGCACGCTCGGTCAGATCTTTATGCGTGATCACAATCTGCGCATCCTCAGGCAGGCTATTGACCGCAATATTCGTGACACCAATATCTAAGCCTGCATTTTGCACCTTTTTACGCAGCAAGCTGGCACCCATGGCACTAGAGCCCATGCCAGCATCACAGGCAACTAAAATATGCTTTACGTCAGCAAAGTTAACTGTGGCTTTAGGCGCAGAAGAGGGGGCGGAGGTGCTTGCTTTAGCGCCTGATTTCATGTTTTTCATTTTGGCGGTTGCCTCATCAAGTGAGGCCTCGTCACCTTCACCCTCTGTGCTTTTCTGTGTTTTCATCAGTAAAGCGGCGACCACAAATGACACGCTGGCTGCGGCAATAATTGACGCCAAGACGCCGACAATCGAGCCTTTTTGCGTCATTAACAGCACAGCAAAAATAGAGCCAGGAGAGGCGGGCGACACAATACCTGCATCAAACACAGTGAGAACGAATACACCTGTCATACCACCCGCAATCGCGGCAAGAATAAGGCGTGGATTCATCAGAATGTAAGGGAAGTAGATTTCGTGAATACCACCGAAGAAGTGAATAATGGATGCACCGCCCGCGGTTTGACGTGCGGTGCCTTTTCCAAACACCATGTAGGCAAGCAAGATGCCTAAACCAGGACCTGGGTTTGCCTCAATGAGGAAGAAAATAGACTGGCCAGCCTCTGAGGCTTGCTGGATCCCAAGTGGTGAGAAAATACCGTGGTTGATCGCATTGTTGAGGAAAAGAATCTTAGCGGGCTCAACAAAGATAGAGGTCAGTGGTAACAGGTGTGCTGAGACCAAAAACTCCACACCTGCCGCGAGGCCACTGGATAAGAGCTTAACAAACGGGCCGATAAGGAAGAATGCGATAATCGAGCAAAGCATACCGATAATGCCGGCGGAGAAGTTATTTACTAACATCTCAAACCCGCTTCTCACTTTGCCATCGACATAAGCATCGAATTTTTTGATCGCCCAGCCGCCGAATGGACCAACCATCATCGCGCCCATAAACATGGGAATGTCAGTCCCGACAATCACCCCCATGGTGGTAATCGCACCGACAACTGCACCGCGTTCGCCGCCAACAAGTTTACCGCCGGTGTAGCCGATCAGCAGTGGTAGTAGGTAGGTAATCATGGGACCGACCATGGCCGCCAATGTCTCATTGGGGACCCAACCGGTCGGAATGAATAGTGCAGTAATAATCCCCCACGCGATGAATGCGCCGATATTGGGCATCACCATATTCGAGAGGAAGCGACCAAAATTCTGTATCTTGATCTTGGTATCAGATGATATCATAACAATACCCCGTTTGATGTTCTCATTGAACGTGTGGTAGAACGGTTCGCCAAAACCGTCTGGCTAGTAAGTACCCAGTCAATTTACCACACATTTTTTCAAGAGAACTGATAACGGGGATTTGTTGACTCACCTCTCATTATTAGTGTCGTAGCTATATTTTATACCGGCATATATCACAAAAATAACCTGTAAATTTAGCACAAAAAGAAAAAAATAATATTGTCAACAAAAATGATGATGACATTAATCACGTTTTTGC
>NZ_MUES01000026.1:0-36995 GCF_001995745.1 Salinivibrio sp. ML323
TCCACCGAAGCTTCAATGCTGCCGTTTCCGCTCGACTTGCATGTGTTAGGCCTGCCGCCAGCGTTCAATCTGAGCCATGATCAAACTCTTCAATTTAAGTTTGGTGTTTCCGTAGAAACTGCTCAATGAATACTGATTACTGTTTATCTCCGAAGAGACAAACGAATTGACTGTGCCGAACAACTTCAATACTGCCGTTTCCGCTCGACTTGCATGTGTTAGGCCTGCCGCCAGCGTTCAATCTGAGCCATGATCAAACTCTTCAATTTAAGTTTGGTGTTTCCGTAGAAACTGCTCAATGAATACTGATTACTGTTTATCTCCGAAGAGACAAACGAATTGACTGTGCCGAACAACTGTAAAAGTTGTCGTTTGGTCACTCAGTTCATCGAATAAATCTTTTTGTCTATTCTTAACGAGTGCCCACACAGATTGCATAGGTCAAATTGTTAAAGAGCGCCGCCCAATCTTGAGCGGGTGTGGCATTTTACGCCACCGAGGCAATGAGTCAAGCGTTTTGTTTGCTTGGCTGTTTTGCCGTTGTTAGCGCGGCTTGCCGTGCCAACGAGAAGCGAATTATAGAGACTTGTTTTTTTGATGCAAGCGTTTTTGTTGAAAAAAATCTAACTGTACAAATAATCGCCAAGATGCTGTTTGTATATCGTTTTAATGGTTAGCAAGCCAACCGGGTATATCAGCGATAGAGTCAACAACGTCAGTTGCTAATGCGACGCCTTGTTCGGTGACAGGTTTACCTGAGCGCACTAGCAAACGGGTTGCAACCCCTGCACACTCTGCGGCTTTCATATCATCCGCTTTATCTCCCACCATCACCGAGCGTGACATATCAATATCAAGCTCTTGCTGGGCATCAATCAACATACCCGGCTTGGGTTTGCGACAATCGCAATCAATTCGATACTCACCGACTCCTTCACTGGCATGATGGGGGCAGTAATATATCCCATCAAAATCGACACCTTTATCAGCAAAGTTCCAATCCATCCATTCGGTCAATTGCAAAAAATCTTGCTCCGAAAAGTAGCCTCTTGCGATACCGGCTTGATTGGTCACCAGTACGAGTAAATAGCCGCTTTCTTTCAGCGCCCTACATGCGTCGAACACACCCTCAATATATTCAAAGCTATCGATACTAGACACATAACCGTGATCGACATTAACGACACCATCACGATCGATAAAAACGGCTGGAAGACTCACGCGTTGTTCCCCTCGGTAAATAATGTTGAGATTATGTCACGCCCAAGACTGACTTGCATCCATACTCCCCTCTTCTATCACATGCTAAAGTATATCCACGTTGTTTTAGGTTTATTTGGTTATGTGTTACCCGTTTTCTATCACTCCAATCGGCACGCTTTACTCTCCTTTTAAAGAGAAGTTTGCGGTCCCTCGTCAWCCTGGTTTAGCGCCGAGTGCACTGGCTTATCTCTGCTTACAGGGGGATGCCAATCAGATCGACGCCGTACGAGGGATTGRACAATACTCTCACCTTTGGTTGCTTTTTCTTTTTGATCAGAACTTAGATAAGGGATGGCGCCCTACTGTCCGGCCACCTCGTTTAGGGGGGAATGAGAGAATGGGTGTGTTTGCCAGCCGGGCTACATTTCGTCCTAATGGCATTGGTATGTCGGCGGTAGAGCTGGTTGATGTCACTCAAGATAGCGGGCAAGTAACCTTGGTATTACGAGGGTGCGATCTTGTTGACCAAACCCCGATTGTCGATATTAAGCCCTATATTCCTTACTCTGACAGTATTCCCGACGCTCAAGGCGGATTTGCTCACACCAAACCCACGCCACTAGACGTTCATTTCTCTGACCGCGCCTTATTGGCTTTATCTCAAACCCATCAGCAAGCCTATTATCAACGTGTCATCGCTGACGTTTTAGCACAAGACCCACGCCCGGCTTATAGAAAAGGTCAACCGGATAATCGCCGCTATGCTGTTCACCTGTTCGACTTTAACGTCACGTTTTACGTGCAAAACGAGCAAATAGAGGTGGCTACCATAGAAGCTTTTGTCGAAACTCCCCCACGCTGTTAATATGCTTGGACTTATTGATCGCCAATATCAACGGATAACTTTACATGCGTACCAGTCAATATCTGCTTTCTACTTTGAAAGAAACCCCTAGCGACGCAGAAATTATCAGCCACCAGCTGATGTTGCGTGCGGGTATGATTCGAAAACTCGCTTCAGGCCTTTATACTTGGCTTCCTACCGGGGTTCGCGTCCTTCGCCATGTCGAGCGTATTGTTCGCGAAGAAATGAACCGTGCCGGCGCCGTCGAAACCATGATGCCTGTCGTACAACCAGCAGATTTATGGCAAGAAACGGGGCGTTGGGAAAAGTTTGGTCCTGAGCTGCTACGTATTGCTGACCGCCATCAACGTGATTTTGTTTTAGGCCCCACGCATGAAGAAGTGATTACGCACTTGGCGCGCAACGAAATCAATTCATACAAGCAATTGCCGCTCAACTTGTACCAAATCCAAACCAAGTTCCGTGACGAAGTACGTCCTCGTTTTGGCGTCATGCGCTCTCGCGAATTTACCATGAAAGACGCCTACAGCTTCGATATCGACAAAGCGGGTATGGAGCAGAGCTATGAGAAAATGCGCGCGGCTTATTGCGCCATCTTTGACCGCATGGGGCTAGACTACCGTGCCGTATTGGCTGATACTGGCGCCATTGGTGGTTCCGCCTCGCACGAATTCCATGTCCTGGCCGACAGTGGTGAAGATCTGATCGCATTTTCAACCGAGTCCGACTACGCGGCAAATATTGAAAAAGCCGAAGCGCTCGCCCCTCAGGCGCAAGCCGATTCACCCACGCAAGCCATGGCGCTGGTCGATACGCCGAATGCGAAAACCATTGCTGAACTGGTTGAGCAGTTTGATCTCCCGATCGAAAAAACAGTTAAGACGCTTTTCGTCAAAGCGTCTGAACAGGTCGAGTCCGATCTTATCGCACTAATCATCCGTGGCGATCATGAACTCAACGAAGTAAAAGCGGAAAATCTACCTGAGGTAGAAGCACCGCTTACTTTCGCCACCGAAGAAGAAATCCGTGCGCTTGTCGGTGCAGGTCCTGGCTCTTTGGGTCCGGTAAACCTACCGGCACCTTTCATCGTCGATCGCAGTGTTGCGGTAATGAGTGACTTTGGTGCTGGTGCAAACACCGACGATAAACACTACTTCGGAATAAATTGGGGACGCGATGTAGAGCTAGGTCAAGTCGCCGACCTGCGCAATGTCATCGAAGGCGATCCTAGCCCTTGTGGTAAAGGCACATTGATGTTTAAACGTGGCATCGAAGTGGGCCATATCTTCCAGCTGGGCAATAACTACTCACAAAAGATGAATGCTGGCGTACTAGGCCAAGACGGTAAGAACGCCATGTTAGAGATGGGCTGTTACGGCATTGGTATTACGCGTGTTGTGGCTGCAGCGATTGAGCAGAACCATGACCAAAACGGTATTATCTGGCCTGACGCCATCGCGCCTTTCAAGGTGGCCATTGTCCCGATGAATATGCACAAATCTGAACGTGTCCGTGAAGCGGCTGAAAAGTTATACACCGATCTTACCGCAGCCGGTATTGAGGTACTTTTTGACGACCGTAAAGAGCGTCCAGGTGTAATGTTCTCTGATATTGAACTTATCGGCGTGCCTCACACTATCGTCATTGGTGAGCGTAGTATGGATAACGGCGTGTTCGAGTATAAGCATCGTCGAGACGGCGAGAAAGTGCCTTTCTCCATTGACGATGCACTGACGTTTATTCAGTCAAAGCTTGACTAAATAGCGCCAAAAGCAAGCATGTCATGCCCCGCTCTGCGGGGCATTTTTGTATCAGCTAATCGCCTCGCGTGCTTTTTGGTATGCCTTTTCAGCAAAGTCCCAATTGACCACTTGCCACCAAGCATTGACATAATCTGGGCGCTTATTCTGATAGTTAAGATAGTAAGCATGCTCCCACACATCACAACCTAACAGCGGCTCTCCTTTCACCTCTGCAATATCCATCAATGGATTATCTTGATTAGGTGTCGATGTAATCGCAAGCTGTCCATCTTCTTTCACTACCAGCCACGCAAAGCCTGACCCAAACTGACCAATCGCCGCCTGACTAAAGGCCTCTTTAAACGCATCGAGTGAGCCGTAGGTCGCTACAATGGCATCGTAGAGCGGTCCTTCTGGTGTCCCCTTAGGGTTGGGCGTCATCGATTGCCAATAAATCATATGGTTGTAATAACCACCGCCATTATTACGAATGGCAGCAGGCAGCGTTGAAACCTCAGCAAATAAAGTCTCAAGCGATTCACCATTACGCGCCGTCTCTTCAATCGCCGCAACAAATTTATCGTAATAGGTTTTGTGGTGACGCTGATGATGAATGCGCATGGTTGCCTCATCAATGTGGGGCTCTAGCGCATCATAAGCATAAGGAAGATCGGGAAAAGAGTAAGTCATGGTGTTGCTCCATCGATGATTAAGACACCATCAGCCTAGATCGAATTGATAACAATTTTCAACCTCATTATCATTAATGATATTTGGAGTCTGTGATATACCGCCGCGCGTGAGATGAAAGAGCGTCTATAATCAAACTGTTAGCGTGGTAATAATGGTAGTCCTATGTCGAAAAACAAACCCAAAATTGCCTTGGTGCTCACTGGCGGCGGTGCACGAGCCGCTTACCAAGTAGGCGTACTCTCGGCGATCGCCCACTGGTACCCGCGGGTGCACACGWGTCCCTTTACCATTTATTGCGGCACATCCGCCGGTGCTATCAACGCGGTATCTTTGGCAAGCTATGCGTCATGTTTTCGACTAGGCGTCAAAAAACTGTCTTGGCTATGGCATCGATTGAACACCTCCCGGGTGCTCGCCAGTCAGCCCAGTGCACTTATCGGCCATCTTTTGTCGCAAACCGGGCAACGCTTTCAATCTCACTACCAACCCACTCAGCCTTTCGGGTTGCTCAATAATCGGCCATTAAGAGAATTACTGAATCAAACGATCAGCTTTAATAAGCTTAATTATCAATTGCTTGCTGGTCATTTAAATGGCTTGTCTGTCACTGCCTCAAACTACCAAACGGGGCAATCGGTGAGTTTCTTTCAAGGCGCATCTCATATCAAACCGTGGGAAAGAGCCCGCGCAGTGGGAAAGCGAAGTCAAATTTCCACCGAACACTTACTGGCCTCTTCAGCCATTCCTTTCGTTTTTCCTGCCTCCAGGATTGGCCACGAGTTTTATGGTGATGGGGCAATTCACCAAATTTCCCCGTTGTGTCCCGCTGTCAAAATGGACGCGGAGCGGATTTTAATTCTGGATCTGACCACAGGAATACGGCGGCCTGAACAAATTAAACACACCGCGCCAGGTTTAGCGATGCTCGGCGGTCATTTAATGAATGCTATCTTTGCGGATACGCTCTCGGCAGACTTAGAGCATTTACAACGGCTTAATCAGGTTGCCAGCGCTTTATCTCCCGACCAAAAAGAGCGTCTAGGTCTGCGCCACATTGATGTGCTTCATCTTCGGCCTTCAGAGCCATTTGAACCCATGGCGAACCGCTACTACAGCCATATGCCACTCGCATTGCGCAGCTTGCTTAAGCTTTTGGGGATTAATGCCAGTCAAGATGCCACCTTTGCCAGTTATCTGTTATTTGAGGCGGCATACCTTCGCCAGTTGATTGACATTGGCTACCGTGATGCACACAATCACCAGGCTGAGATCCTCTCTCTATTGACAGATTAGTTACTTTAAAACAGTATCCTCACTCGCATCCACCCATCGCCATTAGCGAAAATATATAGACTGGCACGATACCTGCTTCATAGATTGAAACCGACGTTGTTACTGAGTAGTTGATCACGCATGAATGCCTCGCACATCAAACAATATACAAACTCTGATCGCGCCCCGCGGATTGTTCCGCTCGGTGCCGATAAACGTTTGTTGTTGTTACAAAAGCTGCAAGGCCACCTTGATATCAAAGTGTTGTTTGAAGTCTACGCGCGTGAACTAGAAAAGCAGATCGATATTGGGCGCATTATTTGGGAGCATGATGATATCTCCAACATCATTCGTCGTGGCGTACAACACACATTTCGTCAGACGTTTTCCATCAAGTTCAATAAGCAGCCATTGGGTGTGTTGCAATACTCTACCCCTTACAAGCTCGATCCAGATGAAATCAGCTTGCTCCATACCTATCACAAGCTGCTCGCCGGCCCGCTGAATAATGCCGTTGAATATACGCGCGTGAAAAACATGGCATTGCTCGATGGTCTCACTGGCCTACATAACCGCACCAGCTTTGAACAAGACCTTCAGCATGCCGTCGCCGTCTGTGAACGGGAAAATATTGGTCTGGTCATGGTGATGTTCGATATGGACAACTTCAAACAAGTCAATGATACCTATGGCCACTTGGATGGTGATAAGGTACTACGCCGTTTTTCATTGCTGGTCAAAGAAGCTGTGCGCGGCAGCGATCGTTGCTATCGACTCGGTGGCGATGAGTTTGCCGTGATCTTGCAACCTGCCAGTAAAAGCTCGGTGAAACACGTGACCTCACGAGTGAAGAGCTTAGTTGGCCAAGATCATTTGTTATCAAGTCACCAGATCAGCGCGTCAGTTGGTTTCTCTGTCTATCGACAAGGTGATAATAACTTGTCGCTCTATGAACGTGCCGACCAAAGTATGTACCGGCAAAAACGCGCACGTTAGCGCTTTCCTCTCCCTAACCAGATTGGGTATAGTGATCCTCATCATTACGTGAGGAGAACACCATGAAAATAGCAGACTGCTGTGACTTGATTCGCCAACGCTATGCGGAAATTGGCAGTGGCGAGCAAGGCTATATACCAGCGGCGATCCATTGCGCATTAAAAGCCCTCAACGATATTGCACAAGACACTGAGATCCAGCAATCGCGTCGAGAGCAAGCCGCATTTGCCGCGGCCAACTTGTTGATCAGCGATCACGAGGACTAAGATGGATCTAAACAATTACGCCACCATGGACCCTGTCATGCTGATGAGCATTGTCAATATGAAGCTACGTGACGAGTTTGACAGCTTGGAGGATCTGGTTCGCTATTATGATATCGACAAAGCCGTACTGTGCACGCGGCTCGAAGAAGCAGGCTTTACGTATATCGAAGACGCCAACCAATTTCGTTAAGTCAACGTCTATACAACGCAAAAAGCGGACATTTCGTCCGCTTTTTTCATTATTGGTCGCGATCTCGACGGCTTTTGTTAGCCCAGTGACACCCACAGGACGGTCGCCACTAATATAGGACAAACGAACTTGACGTAGACAGGCCATATTTTCCAAAACAGGCTCTGCTCAATATCCGCATACCCCTCACGCAAGGCCGACAATTTGCGGTCACGCGACCAAATCCACCCACCAAACAAGCAGAACAATAGCGCTGCAAAGGGCTGGAAGTACTGTGTCGCCACTTTCGCCACCAAACCAAACAAGGTACCGAAATGGAAGACAATCACCGCACTAAACGCGGCAATCAGACCACCCAGCACCCAACTGGTGATTTTACGGCTTGAGCCTAGTCGTTCACTGGCAAGAGCAACCGGGCACTCGAGCATAGAAATCGAAGAGGTCAGCGCCGCAATAGTCATCAGTAAGAAAAAGACCAAAGACACGTAAGGCCCTGCCGCTCCGAGGCTTTCAAACAGCAAAGGTAACACGGTAAATACCAGCGTATCGGCACTCAGCAAGCTGCCATCTTGGGCGTATATTTCTACGCCTTGGTGCATGGCAACAAACATGGCAGGTAGCACCACCAGACCAGCAATAACTGCCACCGCGGTATCGACCAGCGTGACGCTCAATGCCATCTTAGGCAGATTTTCTTTCTGACTCAGATAAGAGCCATAAATCAGCATCGAGCACCCACCAATGGTCAGCGAGAAAAAGCCTTGTCCCATCGCGGCCAAGAGCAGATCTCTGTCCATGATCTTGGAGAAGTCAGGAATAAGGTAGTGCTTTAAGCCCTCAGTCGCGCCAGGAAGTGTCATGATGTAGATAAACATCGCGGCAAACAGCACGAATAATGCGGGCATCAACCGCGTCGACCAACGTTCAATCCCTTGTTTCACACCTGCTTGCACGATAAAGATCGTCAACACATAAAAGAGGATAGCGCCAAACAAGTTACGTGAAGCCGAGAAGCCTTTTAACCATGCTGCCGCGTCGGTAAAGTGTAAGATCTCTGCAACCGCCGCAAGGAGAAAAGACACTAACCAGCCCCCAACAATGCTATAGAACGCCAGCACCATACAAGGAACGGCCAGTCCCACTAAACCCACACCGCTTCCTAAGCGCTTCATCAAAGGATTATCACTGAGTGCACGCATGCTATCCAGTGGGTTCGCACGCCCATGACGGCCAATCGCCATTTCCACCACCAACATGGGAAATGCCACCAGCAAAATCATTAACAAGTAGACGAGTAAAAACGCGCCACCGCCATTACTGGCCGCTTGAGTGGGAAATCCCCAAATATTACCCAGTCCCACTGCAGCCCCTGCTGCAGCCAGAACAAAGCCAATCCTAGTACCGAATAATTCGCGACTTGATGCCATTACTGCTTACCTTGTGTATCATTAGACTAGTACATTAAGTAATTCGTCACGATTAAGCAAGATAAGATAGTCTAACTGCTCAATTAATCATCACCCGTTCAGTATTCTGATCTCATCCAACTCGCCCGACGTTTGCTCTAGCACCTGGTGAGCGAGCGATGTCAAGTGAGCGAATCGCGCCGGATGACAGGGAGATTAAGACTCATGCTGCCAAACAAGCCGCCATTGTTTACCGCTTGCGGCCTGACTAACATACCTATCGGCAATGGCCACCACTGTCTCGCCATCGCAAATAATCGGTTGGCGTCGACGTAACCAGCTGGGGATCTCGGCTTCTTGGTAGAGTTTTTTTAGCTTTCGGCGCCCTTGTCGGCCGGCAGGATGAATCGATAAGCCACGAGGGTTAAAGTGTACACGCAGTGCCCGCGACGTGAGATTTCCCAGCGCGAGCCCTTTCTCTGTCGACGAATAAGGCAGTAAGTACAAGGTACCCAGTCCATCTGGCAGTGCTAACGGTGTTTCTGGCGTCAATGTGCCCTGCCATTGGGATAAATCGGCATAAGGCAGCACGATATAAAGCTGTTGCTGGAAGCGGCGAATACTCACCGTGCCCACGCTCAAGCTCGGGTTGGCATCCGGTTTAGCGTTGATGACATCAAAGAGCAATGTCTGTAACTGTGCTTGCGTCAAGGTAATACTGTGACGCTTTAGCCAATGGCGCAGCATGGCCTGCGTGAGTGCTAAGTCGTTCTGTGGTAACGCGGTAATAGCCAGGCTGCCCGCTTCTGTCTCCGCTTGTGTCACCATAGGCTCTATCAATCGCGCCAATAAGGACGCTTGTTCACCACACAAGCGCTGGGTGCGCTCAACGGCTTTACGAAAGCCAGGCCAACGAGCATCCGCTTGCGGTAACCAGTGCTGACGCAAAAAATTGCGATCAAAGCGCGTGTCTTGGTTGCTCGGATCGTCCACCCAATCGAGTTGGTGTTGGCGCGCATATGCCTCAAGGCTCGCTCTTGATAGCGTCAAAAAAGGACGTACCAGATAGCCCTGACCCAGAGCACGCACCGCTGGCATCCCAGCTAACCCTTCCAAGCCACTGCCGCGTTTGAGGGCGAGGAAAAAGGTTTCAACCTGATCATCACTGTGCTGGGCGGTTAACACCAGTCCATTGGGCTTAAGCAGGTGCGCGATCGCCTGATACCTTGCTTGTCTCGCCGCATGTTCCACACTGAGCGACGTATCCAAGCTCACCCGTTCTACCCTGCAGCGAAATCCGGCGTTGTCCGCCCACATTTGGCACAGCTCAGCCCATTTATCCGCATCGGGATGCAAACCGTGATGAACATGAACCACAAGATAATCATGTTGGGGGTGCTGGTCGCGATACTGCGTCAATAATGCTAGCAACACGCGAGAGTCTAATCCGCCACTGAGCGCCAGTACCACCTGTCGCGGTGTCGATGTCAGCGGGGCTAATGTGTCACTCAGTTGATGGTAAAGCATAGCCATTCATCATTATATAATGTGTCATTGTTGCCGCCCTTTACGTAAAAGAAAAGGGCCCGCAGGCCCTTTATCGCAGTGCATTCCATCACGATTAGCAGTAACCGTAATTGAGCAAGCGCTGATAGCGGCGATCCCGCAAGCTTTCGGTATCAAGACTGTCTAAATCGCTTAGCTGGGTAAGCAGTGTTTGCTTAATGCTATCCGCCATCGCGTTAATGTCGCGGTGTGCACCCCCCAGAGGCTCAGTGATCACACTATCAATCAAGCCAAGCTCTTTGAGGCGAGGGGCGGTTATCCCCATCGCATCAGCCGCTTGCGGCGCTTTTGCAGCATCACGCCACAAAATAGATGCACAACCCTCGGGGGAGATCACCGAGTAGGTGGAGTACTGCAGCATATTGACATAATCCCCCACACCAATCGCCAACGCACCACCAGAACCACCTTCACCGACCACATTACAAATCACAGGGACAGTCAGGCCGGCCATTTCTTTAAGGTTACGTGCAATCGCCTCTGATTGGCCTCGCTCCTCGGCTCCGACACCTGGGTAAGCGCCTGCGGTATCGATAAAGGTAATCACCGGCATATTAAAACGCTCGGCCATTTTCATCAGGCGCAGTGCTTTGCGGTAGCCCTCGGGCTTGGGCATACCAAAGTTACGCTTGACCTTTTCATTGGTGTCTCGCCCTTTTTGGTGACCAATCACCATCACAGGACGCCCTTCTAATCGCGCCATTCCTCCCACCAATGCTTTGTCGTCAGCATAGGCGCGGTCGCCAGCCAATTCATCAAACTCATGGAAAATGCGATCCAGATAGTCGTAGGTATATGGGCGCTGCGGGTGACGCGCAAGTTGTGCCACCTGCCACGCGCCTAAATCACCAAAGATTTTTCGCGTCAGCTCTAGGCTTTTTGTTTCCAGTTGTTCAATCTCTTTATCCAAGTTAACCGCGTCTTCTCCACCCCGCTTGGAAACAGCGCGAAGGGCCTCAATTTTGGCTTCTAATTCTGCGATAGGTTGTTCAAACTCTAAAAAATTAAGACTCATACCAAGAGAATCCTATTGGTCACCGCCAGTGTACGCGACACGTCACCAGCCTGGCTTAGTTAAACTCTAATTCGACCTGCTCTTGACCGAGCAAGCCTTTCAAGGTGTCGATTAATTCATCGGTTGGCGTTACGCGCCACTCTGCGCCTAAGCGTAACCGCGCGCGCGCATCGTCGCGCTGATAGTAAAGATTCACAGGTACTGTACCGGAGCGGTAGGGTGCCAGTGCATCATGAAATCGTTCAAAAAAGGACGCATCGACCTGATCCGAGGTCATCGAAATCCCTAAACAACGCGCATACTTTTCCCGCGCCTGACTAATGTCCATCACTTCACGGGCGGTCATTTTAAGCCCCCCGTTGAAGTCATCAAAGCTGACCTGTCCTGAGACCACTAAAATCCGATCTTTCTCCACCAAGTCAAGATATTTGTCGAGCACATCAGAAAAAAGCATCACTTCCATGCGCCCCGAGCGATCATCAAGGGTTAAGATCCCTAATCGTGACCCCCGTTTGGTGGTCATTACCCGTGCAGCGATCACTAACCCTGCTACCGTCGAGACCACATCACGCTTGGTTGCATGGGCATCTTCTAACCGCCACGTGATGTAGTTTTTTAACTCTTTGCGATAGCTGTTGACCGGATGGCCGGTCAAATACAAGCCCAGTGTTTCTCGCTCCCCTTCTAGCCATACTTTATCTGGCCATGGGTCAGCGTGTGCATAGGCATGCTCTACTTCTTCGGGGGCATCAGTCAACACCCCAAACATATCGGTTTGCCCGTAGGCTTCCGCTTGGTGATGTTGGCTCGCAGCACGAATAGCTTCATCGACCGAGGCCATCATCGCCGCACGATGAGGGCCGAGTTTGTCCATGGCACCGGCACGGATGAGGCGTTCAATCACTCGTTTATTAACTTTTTTGGTATCAATGCGAGCACAAAAATCAAACAAGTCTCGGAAATAACCGTCTTGCTCACGCGCAGCAACAATGGTATCGATAGGGCCTTCGCCGACCCCTTTTATCGCCCCAATACCGTAAACAATTTCCCCTTGCTCGTTGACGGTGAAATGGTGCAATCCAGCATTCACATCCGGCGGTAAAACCGTCAGTTTCATGCGCCGACACTCTTCCACCAGCCCCACGACTTTATCCGTGTTATCCATGTCTGCGGTCATTACCGCCGCCATGAATTCCGCGGGGTAATGCGCTTTTAACCACAGTGTTTGATATGAGACCAGTGCGTAAGCGGCGGAGTGCGATTTGTTGAAACCATAGCCAGCGAACTTCTCTACCAAATCAAAGATCCGCATCGCTAGCTCGCCATCAATGCCGTTGGCGATTGCCCCTTTTTCAAAAATGTCTCGCTGCTTGGCCATTTCTTCTGGCTTTTTCTTACCCATGGCACGACGCAACAAGTCCGCGCCGCCGAGCGTATAGCCTGCGAGTGTCTGAGCGATCTGCATCACCTGCTCTTGATAGAGAATGATGCCATAGGTGGGCTCAAGCGTTTCTTTCAACGAGTCGTGTTGCCATTTTTCATCCGGGTAAGACACGACTTCACGGCCATGCTTACGGTCGATAAAGTTATCCACCATCCCTGATTGCAACGGGCCAGGACGGAACAAGGCCACCAAAGCGATCATATCTTCAAAGCAATCAGGCTGAAGCCGTTTAATCAGCTCCTTCATGCCCCGCGATTCCAGCTGGAAGACGGCAGTCGTCTCGGCTTTGCGCAGCATTTCAAATGAAGGTTGATCAGCCATCGGGATCGCGGCGATATCAATGGGATCTTTCCCTTGACGCTGTAAGCGCGGATTTATCATCCCCAGCGCCCAGTCGATGATGGTCAGCGTCCGCAGACCCAAGAAGTCAAACTTCACGAGACCGGCGGTTTCAACGTCGTTTTTATCAAACTGCGTGACCGGATGATGCCCTTCACTGTCGCAATAAAGGGGGGCGAAATCGGTGATCGTGGTGGGTGATATGACCACCCCGCCCGCGTGCTTACCCGCATTTCGGGTCACCCCTTCAAGCATCCGCGCCATGTCAATCAGCGCTTTGACTTCCTCATCGCTGTTGTACACCTCAACCAACTGGGGCTCGGCGTCAAAGGCTTTCTCGAGGGTCATTCCAGGATCGGGTGGCACCAGCTTTGAAATCCGGTCCACAAAGCCATATGGGTGCCCTAACACGCGTCCCACATCACGGATCACGGCTTTCGCCGCCATGGTACCGAAGGTAATGATCTGCGATACCGCATCACGCCCGTACATTTCAGCGACGTGATCGATCACTAGATCACGCTTATCCATGCAAAAGTCGACATCGAAGTCGGGCATGGAAACCCGTTCGGGGTTCAAAAAGCGCTCGAAGAGGAGATCAAACTGGAGTGGATCGAGGTCGGTAATTTTTAGCGCATAAGCCACCAAAGAGCCGGCCCCTGAGCCTCGCCCTGGGCCCACAGGGATGTCATTGTCTTTTGACCATTGGATAAACTCCATCACGATCAAAAAGTAGCCGGGAAACCCCATTTGGTTGATGACCCCAAGCTCGCGCTCTAGTCGTGCATCATAGTCGGGGCGTCGGCGCGCTCTTTCCGCTTCATCAGGAAAGAGAAAGGCAAGACGCGCTTCCAAGCCTTCTTGTGAGCGCTTGACCAAGTATTGATCAATTTCCATTCCCTCTGTGGGGAAGTTCGGCAAAAAGTACTCATCCAATCGCACCGGCACGTTACAACGCTTGGCTATCTCTACGCTATTGGTCAATGCCTCGGGAATATCCGCGAAGAGCTCACACATCTCTTGCTCGGTACGCAAATACTGTTCGGCGCTGTATTTCTTGGGACGACGAGGATCATCGAGCGTGAAACCATCATGAATCGCAACCCGGATCTCATGCGCATCAAACTCCTCAGATGAAATGAAGCAGACTTCATTGGTCGCCACCACAGGCAAGTCATGCTCGGCGGCAAAATCAACCGCAAAGTGAAGATAGACTTCTTCATCCTGGCGCCCAGTGCGCACCAGCTCCATGTAATACGCATCCGGGAAATAGGTCTGGTAAAAGTGAGCACACTCTTTTGCCAGCGCTTGATTGCCTTTAAGCAAGGCTTTTCCCAAGTCACCACGGCAGCCGCCGGATAACACAATCAACCCTTCCGAATGCTCAATCAGCCATTGCTGATCGATCACTGGGCGATGCTGAATATGTCCACGTAAGTAGGCCTTGGAGATCAGCAAGGTCAGGTTCTTATAGCCCGTTTTGTCGGTCGCTAATAAGGTCAGCTGACAAAGCTCCTCGCCAAACGCCTCCGATTGCACCAAAAAATCAGCGCCAATTATCGGCTTCACACCGACATTGTTGGCAGTGTTATAGAACTTAACCAACCCACACAGGTTGCTAAAGTCAGTCAGCGCCATGGCAGGCATGCCCATTTCCGCCACTTTTTTTACCAGTGGTGGCACCTTGGACAAACCATCAACCATGGAAAAGTCACTGTGAATACGTAAATGGACAAAACGTGGCTCAGACATACGGCTCGTTACTTAACGGTAATAAGGGCTGGGATCACACGACTAGTCAATGCCCAGTGCGCGCTTAACGGGTTTAAAACTTTTACGGTGCATAGGTAATGCGCCATGCTCGGCTAACGCTGCCATGTGGACCTTGGTGGGATAGCCCTTGTGTTGCGCAAACCCATAATTCGGATAAGCGGCGTCCAACATAGCCATTTCATGGTCACGATCGACTTTTGCCAAGATCGAGGCGGCGCTAATTTCTGCGACCCGCAAGTCACCTTTCACCACAGCCTCAGCTGGCATCGACAAGGGTGGCACCCGGTTGCCGTCAATTAATGCGTAATCCGGCGTCACCGACAAGCCATCAACCGCGCGCTGCATCGCCAGCATGGTGGCATGTAAAATATTCAGCGAATCGATTTCATCAGGCTCTGCGCGCCCGACTGACCAAGCCAAGGCTTTTTGTTTGATTTCATCATACAAGGCAAGACGCTTTTTCTCGCTCAGTTTTTTCGAATCTGTCAAACCCACAATAGGCTGCGCGGGATCGAGAATCACCGCGGCAGTGACCACGGCACCGACCAAGGGCCCACGTCCGACTTCGTCGACCCCCGCGATAAGCTGTGCGTCAGGGTATTGAAAAGCGTGTTCAGTCATGGTCATCTAATAAAGTTAATACGGCATTGGCTGCAGACGTATCCGCATCTTTTCGGATAGTGTGATGCAACTCAGTAAAGGTGGTCAACAATGCTTGGTTATCACTATCAAGCTGAGCGCTAACCGCATCTGCTAACGCCTCTGGTTGACACTCTTCTTGCAGCAATTCAGGCACTAAAGGTGCGTCAGCGAGAATATTGGGTAAGGATACATACTTTGTTTTCAACAAGCGTTTGGCAAGCCATGCCGTGACAGGCTTGACTTTGTATCCTACCACCATCGGACGCTTCAGTAACATACACTCCAACGCGACTGTGCCCGAGGCAAGTAATACCGAGTCAGCCGCGCTAATCACTTGGCGCGCCGTATCGTCAACCAGCGTAAATGACAGTTCAGGCGCAATCGTCTGCCAGATCTGTTCAAATTGCTGGCGTCGAGTCTCGTTAACAAGCGCCACCACAAAGCCCAGATCAGGGTGTCGTGCTGCCAGTTGCTGACACGCTTTTATAAACGGCGGGGCTAACATCGACATTTCACTGCCACGGCTACCGGGTAGCACAGCTAGCCAGCGCTTGCTGCTATCCAGCCCAAGCACGCGCTGCGCGGCGAGTTTATCCACCTGCATCGGAATGCTATCGGCCATAGTGTGGCCGACAAAGGCACAAGGCACGTCGAACTTATCGTAAAACGCTTTCTCGAAAGGTAAAAAAGCCAGAACCAGATCCGTTGCCGCGGCAATCTTAAAAATCCGCTTTTGCCGCCATGCCCACACTGATGGGCTAACATAATGGACGGTTTTTATCCCCGCTTGTTTTAACGACGCCTCGAGGCGCAGATTAAAATCCGGGGCATCGATACCGATGAAGACATCTGGCGGATTGACGGTAAAGTGCTTAACCAACGCCGTTTTTACTTTCAGCAAACGTGGTAGCCGTCCCAGCACTTCTACCAGCCCCATGACCGACAGCTCTTCCATATCGAATAAGCTATGGCAGCCTTGAGCCATCATTCTTGGCCCCCCAATGCCGACAAACTCAACATGAGGATGTTGAGCCCGCATCGCTTTGATTAGGCCTTCACCTAAAACATCGCCGGAGATTTCCCCGGCGACAATTCCAACACGTAATGGGCGTTCACTGGGTAACATCAACGAATAACGCCTCGCGTCGAACGCTCAAAAAAGTCAATAAACAGCGCTAGTGCCGGCTCACTATCCGCTTGCTCGGCCAGCTCTTTTTTCACTTCTTCCAGTGTTTTGCCTGAGCGATACATGTTTTTGTACACCGAGCGAATCGCCCGGATGGAGGACTTTTCAAAGCCACGGCGTTTGAGCCCTTCAACATTAATGCCAAATGGCGCGCAATGATTGYCCTGTGCCATCACATAAGGCGGAACATCTTGTACGACTATCGATCCGCCACCGAGCATCGCGTGACTACCAATGACGCAGAACTGGTGAATGGCGGACATGCCACCGACAATCGCATAATCATCGACATGAACGTGGCCCGCTAAGGTGGCGTTGTTGGCAAAAATACAATGATTACCGACCACACAATCATGGGCGACGTGGGCATTAATCATAAACAGGTTGTCACTACCAACTTTGGTTTCGCCTTTATCTTGGACCGTACCACGATGCATGGTCACGCTTTCACGAATGGTGTTGCGATCACCAATTTCTAGCGTGGTTGGCTCCCCAGCATATTTGAGATCTTGGCACGCCTCACCAATGGACGCGAATTGATAAATGCGGTTATCTGCGCCGATACGGGTCGGGCCTTTGATCACGACATGTGTCATCACCTCGGTGCCCGCGCCGATTTCAACCCCTTCGCCAATATAAGAAAAAGCGCCAATGTTGACATTTTCGCCCAATACGACGCCGTCTTCGACAACCGCAGTGGGGTGAATGTAAGCCGTTTCGTGGATCACAATTAGATCTCTCTTCTTGCGCACTTCAGTTCCGCCGAGCAGACAACCTCGCCATCTACTTTCGCGACCCCATTAAAGGCCGCAATACCTCGACGCTCTCTAATAAACTCCACCTCAAGCACCAATTGGTCGCCCGGTGAAACCGGACGGCGGAATTTCGCATTATCAATGCTTGCAAAGTAGTATAGCTCGTTGTCTTTCGGCTTACCGAAGGTCTTAAATGCCAATAAGCCTGTTGCTTGCGCCATGGCCTCTAGAATGAGTACGCCTGGTAAAACAGGCAACTGCGGGAAATGACCCGTAAATTGCGGCTCATTAACAGTGATGTTTTTAATCGCGTGAAGGTATTGCCCTTCTTCAAAATCGATAACGCGATCAATCAACAAAAAAGGATAGCGATGTGGTAACAGCTCTTTGATTTCGTTGATATGTAGAACTTTGTTTTCGCGAGTCAAGGTAGTATTCCCGTTCAAATCCAATATTGACTTCATTAACGCAAAACGGCCCGCGTTACTAAGGCGGGCCTGTCATCTCGGCGTTAATCTTGTTTATCGAGCTGATTTTCCAGCTCTTTGAGCCGCTTGTGCATCTCATCAATCTTGAGTACACGTGCGGCAGTCTTCCGCCACTCGCGGTTGGGCTGCAACGGAATGCCGGACGAATACATGCCCGGCTCAGTGATTGGCCGCATCACCATCGCCATTCCCGTGATGGTCACGTTATCTGTGATTTCCATATGGCCATTAAACACGCTGGCGCCGCCGATGATGCAGTGTTTGCCTACTTTGAGACTGCCTGCCATCACAGTGGCACCCGCGATTGCTGTGTTCTCACCGATCGTCACATTATGCGCAATCTGGCACTGGTTGTCGATAATCACTCCATCAGCAATTTCGGTATCATCCAATGCCCCACGGTCAATGGTGGTACACGCACCAATTTCGACGCGATCCCCGATCACAACGCGGCCAAGCTGAGGGATTTTCACCCACTTGCCTTTATCATTGGCATAGCCAAACCCGTCCGCACCGATCACGGTACCCGCTTGAATCAAGCAGTCCTGCCCTATCACTACCTCATGATAAAGCGTGACATTCGCCCAAAGTTTGGTACGCGCGCCCACTTTTGCCCCTTTACCGATAAAGCAACCCGCACCGATTTGTGCTCCATCGCCAATAAGCGCGCCAGATTCAATCACCGCATTCGGGCCAATTGCCACGCCCTCTCCCAACACCGCATCGTCAGCCACCACCGCGGATGCGGCAATATCGGTGGCACAAGCGGGCGTCGAGTCGAGAATCTGTGCCACTTTGGCGTAAGCCAAATAGGGGTCTGACACGACCAAGGCGTTGCCTTGGCAATACGACAGATCGCCCTCTTTTAGCATCACAGCACTGGCGCGGCACAGTGACAAGTTTTTACGGTATTTAGGGCTGGATAAGAAGGTAATTTGCCCTTCTCCCGCTGAATTCATCCCTGCAAGCGAGTTTATCGTTACAGCGCCATCTCCGTGGAGCTGTGCATCCAGTTTATCCGCTAATTCAGCGAGAGTAATCGAAACCATGGGCTCCTCGACGGTTATTTAACTGCGTTGATCACTTTTTCAGATAAGTCATCACTTGGGTTGGCGTATAAAACGGCATTAGCATCAATCACCATGTCATAGCCTTCTTGCTCGGCTACTTGGTCAACCGCTGTCTTGAGCTTTTTGACTAGTTTAGACTCTTCTTGACCACCACGCTTGCGTTGATCTTCTTGAAGCGCTTTCACTTTCAGCTTGTAATCCGACTCCATCGATTGGAGTTTGCGCTGCAGCTTCACGCGCTCGTCTTCACTCATCAGCTCACCATTACGCTTGAGCTTCTCTACGCCTTCAGAGAGCTTCTCTTTCAAGCGTTCAATTTCGGCCACTCGGTCTTTAAATTCACCGCGTAGCTTCTCATTGAGGTTGTTTTTCTTCGCCAGTTGCGACATCACGGCCCCGGTTGATACGTAGCCCACCTTCTGTGCAGCATCAGCCGCTGATGCGTACATGGACGTTGTCAATACCGCGACACTCAGTCCCGCTGCTTTCAAAAATGATTTCACAATAGTCTCCTTTCTGATCATCAGAATGTGCGCCCGATCGTGAAGGTAAAGAACTCTTCATCGTCGCCAGGCTGGCTTGTAATAGGTTTTGCGATAGAAAATACCAAAGGTGCCATTGGGGACATCCACTGCAATGCCATGCCGTAAGAGGCACTGATATTGGAGGGATCGGAATAGTCTTTTGTACCGGCGGGATAGCCCATGTCGACCAATTCTTGGCGATCAAATTCAGTGTCCCACACTGAGGCGGCATCGATAAACACACTGGTACGGATTTGCTCACGCGCCTCCTCGGAGGCAAACGGTGTTGGCACAATCAACTCGGCACTCGCGCGTGCCATAGCATTACCACCTACGGCATCACTCGAACCATAGCTACCTTCTGAGTACTCAACGTCTCCGTCTGATTGCTCAGATCCTCCTTCCGACTTATCTTTATAGACCGCTTTGGGGCCTACCGTATTGGAACGGAAGCCACGCAGTGACGAGAAGCCCCCTGCGTAATAGTTTTCATAAAACGGCAGCATATGATCTTGGCCATTGGTTTGACCATAACCGTTACCATAGCCAAGTCGACCACGCATCAACAGCGTAAACTCGTGCTCTTGTGTCAGCGGCACGTACTGGCGGATGTCATACTGCATTTTAAAGTACTGCACATCCGAGCCAGGTACCGTCATCCGATACGATGCGCGTTGGTAGTTACCCGCGGTTGGGAAGTAGCCGCGGTTGAGATTATTGCGCGTCCAGGATACCGACATATCAAAGTCGTCAACTTCCAGGCCTTCATTGTTATTAAGGTTATCTTGGTGAAGGTCTAAGAACTTATCAATTTGATAATAACTGCCGAGGTTCTCAATCTTGTTGTGAGTGTATCCTAGCGAGAAATCAATCGAGTTCAGCTCGTCAGTCCAAAAGCCCCATGTGAGGTTGGTACCGTAACTTTGGTTGGTGTACTCAACGATATTGGCGTCACGGGCTTCAAACTCGTTATAGAACACCTTGCCGCCTAGGCTCACACCATCAAGGGTAAAGTAAGGGTCACGGTACTCAAGCGTGAGGTTTTTGCGATAGTCGTTGACCATGGCGTTGATACCAAAGCGGTTTCCCGTACCGGCAAAGTTATCTTGCTGTAAGCCGAGCTGTAAGCTCGCACCAGACTCGGTGCCATAACCGATACCAAAGTTGATGCTGCCGGAGTTAGCTTCTTTAACCTTATAGTTAACGTCGACTTGATCATCCGTGCCTGGCACCCGCTGGGTATCCACTTCCACGTTCTGGAAAAAGCCGGTACGACTGAGGCGCTCTTTACCACGAGTAACCGCTTTTGAGTTAAGCCAAGTGCCTTCAAGCTGTCGCATTTCACGGCGCAACACTTCATCTTTGGTGGTGGTGTTGCCTGAAAAACGCACATTGCGCACATAAATTCGCTTACCGGGCTCAACGTTGACCGTTAACGACACCTGCTGATTATCATCGTCAAAGCTGGGTAGGGTGTTCACTTTCGGATAAGCAAAGCCTGTCTCGCCCAGGTGCCGTTTAATCGCCTCTTCAAGTGCGGTCACTTTATCGCCGTTGTAGGTATCGCCACGGGTAAAGGTGACCAGTGAGCGGTAAGTGTCTTCATTCTGTGGGTCGCCACGAAAGTCTAAATCAGCGACCTGATAAGGCTTGCCTTCATTGACATTTAAGGTGATGTACACCCCTTTTTTGTCCGGTGAAATCGCTACTTGTGTCGACTCAACACGGAACTTCAAATAACCACGGTTTAGATAAAAACTGCGTAGTTTCTCAAGATCGCCTGCAAGAACCTGTTTTTGATACTTTTCATTGGCGAGAAAATTCCACCACGGCACATCGGCACGCAAATCAAAATTATCGCGTAATTGCTCATCACTGAACACATCATTACCGACAAAGTTAATTTGCTCAATTTTGGCAGACACACCTTCGGTGAAGACAAATTTCAAATCAGCGCGGTTGCGCGGCAAGGGCGTCACGACGGCTTTCACCGACGCACTGTATTTACCCACACTGTAATAAAAGTCCTCGAGGCCTTTTTCGATTTTGCTCAGTTGGGTGCGATCGAGCGCTTCGCCAACCCGAAGACCTGACGACGTCAGGTTCTCTTTTAGCTGCTCTTCCTTGATTGCCTTGTTACCCGAAAAAGAGATACTGGCAATGGTCGGACGCTCCACCACTTTGACCAGCAGGGCGTCGTCATCGCGATACACGCGTACATCCTCAAAGTTACCTGAGGCAAAGAGCGCGTTGATGACGTCTGCGACATCTTCATCGTCAACCTTGTCGCCGACCCGCACAGGCATCGACAATAAAGCGGCCCCTAAACTGACGCGTTGTAGCCCCTCAAAGCGGATATCGCTGACTTGGAATGCGTCAGCATGCGCCATACTGCTGCTTACTAAAAGAGACGCTATTAATAGTTTTTTCATCGCCATCTGCTATCTGACTTATCCTTGAATACTAACCGTTTAAAGTCGGGCGAAGTCGTTAAACAATGCCACTGCCATTACCATCATCAACACGGCAGCGCCGATTCGATACCCAAAATCCTGCACACGCTCCGATACCGGTCGCCGTGTGACAGCCTCAATCCCAAAGAACAGCAAATGGCCGCCATCCAATACGGGCAGAGGGAGTAAATTGATAATGCCCAGGTTCACGCTAATCAGTGCCATAAACCCTAAAAATGAGATCAACCCGATCTCCGCGGTCATCCCCGCGCCTTTTGCTATCGATATAGGGCCGCTCAAGTTATTCACCCCTACATCGCCCGTAATCAGCTTTTTGATCATATTGACCGTCATGCTGATCACTTGGCCTGTTTTATCTACCGCTTCAGGTATCGCGGCTAGTGGTCCATATTGCTGAGTAAACCGATATGAATCCGGCCACGGTTCCATTTGCGGCGCAATACCGGCATAACCTATCACTTTACCATCGCCTTCGCGCGCATCCGGCGTTAGCACCACAGACTGTTGCTGTCCTTCTCGCATGACCATCAGTGACAACGCTTGATTCGGGCTGGCTTTAATCACCTCGACCAAACGCTGCCATGACGACAGCTCGGTGTCACCCACGGCAATAATTGTATCGCCTTGCTTGAGACCCGCCTGCTCTGCCGCGCTTCCCTCTACCACTTGCGCGATCGATAACGTTATCGCAGGGCGATAAGGCGTGATCCCTAATGTCGTCAGTGGCGATTGCTTTTCTGGATTAAACTGCCATCGGTCTAAGTCCAGTTGATAATCTCTGTCATAACTGGATGCAGGCGTCGGCTTCGCAGTGAGGGTCATGCTCTCATCACCGATATGGCCGATCAACGCAAAATTCACAGCTTGCCAATCAGCGGTTTCGACGCCTGAAACTTGGGTTAGTTCCATCCCTGACTCAATTCCCGCGTCCGCCGCGATCGAGTTGGGTGCAATTTCACCAATCACTGGCTTTACCGCGGGCACACCTATCATCATCACCAGCCAGTATGCAAAAACGGCAAAGACGAAATTAGCGATGGGGCCAGCAGCAACAATCGCACTGCGCTGCCATAAAGGTTGGTTGTTGAAAGCAAGGGGTTTATCCGCCTCAGGCACTGCCTCAATACGCTCGTCCAACATTTTGACATAGCCGCCAAGAGGGATAGCAGCAATCACGTACTCAGTGCCGTCCTTGCCATATTTGCGCCATAGTGCACGGCCAAAACCAATGGAAAAGCGCTCTACCTTCACGCCGCAACGACGAGCGACCCAGAAATGACCAAACTCATGAATCGCAACCAGTATTCCCAGTGCGACGATAAACGCCGCTGCATTCCATAGAAACCCACTCATCGTGCCACCTTAGCAATCTGCTCATTTGCAGTCATGCGCGCTATTCTATCCAGCTCAAATAAGCAATCCAAGCTTGTCGGTGTCGGGAGCGGCAACTGAGTCATAACCTGCTCATTAATACGGGCAATATCCATAAAACCCACTTTGCCTGCCAAGAAGGCCGCCACGGCTTGTTCATTGGCCGCATTCAAACTTGTCGTTGCCGCCTGTCCTTGCTCACACGCTGCCATGGCAAGCGATAAGCATGGGTAACGCCGGGGATCGGGGGCCATAAAGGTAAACTCACCAATTTGGGTAAAATCGAGGGGCGCGACAGGCGCTTGCACGCGTTCGGGGTGTCCCATCGCATGCGCAATAGGGGTGCACATATCCGGTGTCCCTAACTGTGCTAACACCGAGCCGTCACACATCTGTACCATGGAGTGGATCACTGACTGAGGATGGATCACCACCTCCAACTGAGCAGGCTTAGCGTTGAATAACCAACGCGCTTCAATGTATTCCAAGCCTTTATTCATCATGGTGGCGGAATCAACCGAGATTTTCGGTCCCATCGACCAGTTAGGATGCGCGACCGCTTCTTCGATACTGACAGCTGCCAAGCTGTCCGGATCGCGATAACGGAACGGGCCGCCCGATCCCGTTAATAAGATTTTGTTGACCCCAGCGGCGTTAAGATCGCAGCGTCCAGGTGCTTTTTGTACCGCGTCAGGCAAGCATTGAAAAATGGCATTGTGTTCGCTATCTATCGGCAGCAGTTCTGCACCATACTGATGTACCGCATCAATAAAGAACTGCCCTGACATCACCAAGGCCTCTTTATTGGCCAGTAGCACACGCTTTCCCGCCTTAACCGCAGCCATGGTCGAAGGTAACCCTGCTGCGCCGACAACAGCAGCCATCACCATATCAACGTCCGGTAGTGAGGCGAGGTGGCACAGGCTCTCTGCGCCGCCAAGGACTTCGGTACGCAGGCCTTTCTCCGCAAGCGCTTTGCGCAATTGATGTGCCGCACCGTCATCCGCCATTGCGGCGTATGCGGGCTGCCAACGGACACACAAGGCGACCATTTTCTCAACATTGGTATGCGCCGCCAGTGCGGTGACGTCATACTGCTCAGGGTTCGCTTCCACCACTTTCAATGTGCTGGTACCAATCGAACCTGTCGCGCCTAAAACGGTGATTTTTTGCATGTAAACGACTCGTTTCACTTAATTCGCAAACGCGAAATACAACACGGTAAACACGGGGAATGCGGCTGTTAGACTATCAATACGGTCGAGAATACCGCCATGACCAGGAAGAAGGTTACCACTGTCTTTGACCCCTGCCACACGCTTAAACATGCTTTCGGCAAGATCCCCCAACACCGAGGCTAAAGCAGTTACCACCGCAATCGCTAACAATACCCCAAGGTTGGCAAAGTGAAGCTCTAACGCGTAGGCACCCAGCCAGGTCACCCCTACCGCCGCGGCCAGCCCGCCCAGTAACCCTTCAAGGGTCTTATTCGGGCTCACCGCCGGTGCCATTTTGTGTTTGCCAAACTTCTTTCCAGCAAAGTAAGCACCGCTGTCCGCACACCAAACCAGCACAAATACCAGCAGTACTAATTTGGCACCGTAGTAAGTGGAAAATTGATAATCCGCGGCGCGCAGTAACAACACACTCCACATAAAGGGCAACATAGTGAGCAAGCCAAACACCAAACGAAGGAGTTTACTGTGGGTCCAATAGCTGCCGGAGCGCGGGAATGCGAGCACAAGAACAGTAGCAAATAGCCACCAAGCCGCCCCTGTGGCGGCGACCGCAAAAGGCGGTAAACGGACGTGCCCCAATGCCATGGCGTCAAAAGGGAGAGCAAACAGAGACAATGCCAACGCCGCAGCGGGAATGATAAAAGTCAGCAGGCGTGACGACGCCGAAACAAATTGCGTCCACTCCCAAAGTCCAATAAGCGTGACGACCGCTATCGCTGCCACAAAGGCAGGAAACGGTAAGTAGAAAACGCCCGCGACCACTAACGGGACTAAAAAGGCCGCGGTTAAAACTCGTTGTTTGAGCAAACTGATTCCTCGTGGTTACTTATCCGTGGTTATCATGGCTTTAATTTGCTCGCCCGTGCAGCCAAACCGTCGTTCTCGGTTGACGTACCAAGCCACAGCATCATACAAACTCTGTTCGTTGAAGTCCGGCCAATACTGCTCAGTAAAACACAGCTCGGCATAAGCGGCTTGCCATAAAATAAAGTTACTGATGCGACACTCCCCGCTGGTGCGGATCATCAAATCCACGTCCGGTAAGTCAGCCAACATCAAATGGCGAGCAATATCTTGCTCACCGATATCGTTCGGTTGCAACTGCCCTGCGGCGACTTCTTCGGCCACTCGGCGTGTTGCCTGGGTAATATCCCACTGCCCACCATAGTTAGCAGCAATATTGAGCACCAAGCGATCATTGTTTGCCGTCAGCGCTTCGGCTTCAGCGATTTTGGTTTGCAGAGACGGGCTAAAGCGAGAGGTATCACCGATAATGCGTAATTGTACACCGTGACTGTCTAGCCGCTTGACTTCACGAGAAAGCACATTGATAAATAGCTCCATCAATACGCTTACTTCATCTTCAGGACGACGCCAGTTCTCACTGCTAAATGCAAATAACGTCAGGGCTTTTACCCCGAGTTCAGACGCTGCTTTCACCGTTTTACGCACCGCTTTGACACCCGCTTTATGTCCAAACACACGGGCTTTGCCTCGTGCTTTGGCCCAACGTCCATTGCCGTCCATGATCACGGCAATGTGCTGCGGTAAAGCGGCAGATTCGAGCTGCGCATCAAGAGACTGGGAACTCATGTTTCTCCTTGGCAAATAAAAAGCGCTGTACTGCACGCACAGCGCTTTAGCATCGGCGGTAAAGTCTAATGAGATTTAGACTTCCATCAACTCTTTTTCTTTTGCATCAAGAAGTGCATCAACATTCTTGACCGCTTCATCGGTCAACTTTTGAATGTTATCTTGCGCGCGATGCTCATCATCTTCAGAGATTTCTTTGTCTTTAAGCAGCGCTTTAAGCTCATTGTTAGCATCACGGCGAATGTTACGAACAGCGACACGAGCTTGCTCACCTTCAGCACGCACGACTTTCACCATGTCTTTGCGACGCTCTTCGGTCAACGGGGGCAAAGGAACACGGATCACTGTGCCGGCAGAGGCTGGGTTAAGGCCCAAGTCTGAGGTCATGATTGCTTTTTCAACTGCTTGTGTCACTTGCTTGTCGTACACGCTGATCGCCAACGTACGCGCATCTTCTGCCACAATTGAGGCCAGCTGATTCAGGGGGGTCGGTGCACCGTAGTACTCAACCGTGATCCCTTCAAGCAAGCTTGGGTGGGCACGGCCTGTGCGCAATTTACCTAGCGTGTGTTTTAGCGCGTCTACACTTTTATCCATACGCGCTTTGGCGTCGTCTTTTATGTCATTAATCACGGGAGTATCCTTGCGATTGAATTAGTTTGTAAGATTATGCCACCAATATCGGCTTAGCTGTTAGTGATCAAGGTGCCTTCTGCCTCGCCCATCACGACACGGCGTAATGCACCTGGCTTGTTCATATTAAAGACACGAAGGGGCAACTTATGATCACGTGCTAGCGTAAATGCGGCCAAATCCATCACTTTCAACTCTTTTTCTAACACATCTTGGTATGTCAGCGAGTCATAAAGCGTTGCATCTGGGTTTTTGGTTGGGTCATCGCTGTACACACCATCGACCTTGGTTGCTTTAATCACGATATCAGATTCGATTTCAATACCGCGTAAACAGGCCGCTGAATCCGTGGTGAAGAAAGGGTTACCTGTCCCGGCGGAGAATATCACGACACGACCATTGCGAAGCTGGCTAATCGCTTCTGCCCAATTATAGCTATCACATACACCATTCAAGGGAATGGCCGACATCACTCGCGCGTTCACATAGGCACGATGAAGTGCGTCACGCATTGCCAACCCGTTCATCACGGTGGCTAACATACCCATGTGATCGCCCACAACACGGTTCATTCCCGCCTCAGCAAGACCAGCACCCCGGAATAGATTACCGCCACCGATAACCAAACCCACCTGAACACCCAGCTCGACCAGTTCTTTGATTTCTTGTGCCATACGATCTAGCACAGCGGGATCAATCCCGAATCCATCATCGCCCTGCAGGGCTTCACCGCTAAGTTTAAGTAAAATTCGTTGATAAGCTGGCTTAGGATTTGTGGTCATTTCACTACCTTTCTATTAGGCACTCGTTGGGGAAGAAGGTTATGGAAGACCGCGGCGAGTACCGCGGTCTGAGTCAGAAAAATTAGCTTTGTTGCGCCGCAGCAACTTCTGCAGCAAAGTCTACTTCTTCTTTCTCGATGCCTTCGCCCACTTCAAAGCGGATGAAGTCGGTCACTTCGGCACCTTTTTCTTTCAGCATTTGGCCCACAGTTTGTGATGGGTCCATCACGAATGCTTGACCTGTCAGAGAAATTTCACCGGTGAATTTCTTCATGCGACCAGCAACCATTTTCTCTGCGATCTCAGCAGGTTTGCCTGATTCCATTGCGATATCAACCTGAATTTGCTTCTCTTTCTCTACCACGTCGGCAGGTACATCTTCAGGGTTAACATAGTCAGGCTTAGACGCGGCAATGTGCATCGCCACGTGCTTGATGGTTTCTTCGTCCGCTTTTGCCGCAACGATAACACCGATGCGACCGCCGTGACGGTAWGAGCCCACTTTCTCGCCTTCGATGAATGAAACACGGCGGATATCCATGTTTTCACCGATTTTCGCAACCAGGTCAGCACGCTGCTGTTCAAATTTTTCTTTCAGCGCGTCGATGTCAAGGCCTTCAGCCAGTGCAGCTTCAGCAACTTGATCAGCAAACTCTACGAAGTTTGCGTCTTTTGCAACGAAGTCAGTTTCACAGTTGATCTCAACGATCGCTGCTTTACCTTCGTTTTCTTTCACTAGGATCACGCCTTCAGCAGCAACACGGCCAGCTTTCTTCGCTGCTTTTGCCGCACCGCTCTTACGCATGTTCTCGATTGCTACTTCGATATCTGCGTTCGCTTCAACCAGTGCTTTTTTACATTCCATCATGCCAGCGCCAGTGCGCTCGCGAAGTTCTTTAACCAGGGCAGCGGTAACAGTTGCCATTGTTCAATCCTCGATTCGAAACTATTTGGGTAAAAAACAGGGGCCCGAAATCGGCCCCTGCTAACCATACTTAGCTTACAGCATGAAAGATGACACGCTGATGGCTAAGAACGCTCACAAGGAGCTGTCGTCTTATTCAGCGACTTCAACCAGCTCGTCTTCTGCTTGCGCAACGATGTCTTGGCTACGGCCTTCTTTGTAAGCGTCAGACGCGGCATTCAGGTAAAGCTGGATAGCGCGGATTGCGTCATCGTTACCTGGAATGACGTGGTCAACGCCGTCTGGGTTAGAGTTAGTATCTACCACTGCAAATACTGGGATACCCAGGTTGTTCGCTTCTTTGATGGCAATGTGCTCGTGATCCGCATCGATAACGAACATTGCATCAGGCAGGCCGTTCATGTTTTTGATACCACCCAGTGATTTGTCGAGCTTTTCCATCTCACGGGTGTACATCAGTGCTTCTTTCTTGGTCAGCTTCTCAAACGTACCGTCAGTAGACTGAGTTTCCAGGTCTTTCAGACGCTTGATAGATGTACGAACGGTTTTCCAGTTAGTGAGCATGCCGCCCAACCAACGGTTGCTTACATAAAACTGCTCGCAGTTTTCTGCTGCCGCTTTTACCGCTTCGCTTGCTGCGCGCTTAGTACCAACGAACAGGACTTTACCTTTACGCTCACCGATTTTTGACAGTTCAGCCAAAGCATCGTTAAACATTGGTACAGTTTTCTCAAGGTTGATGATGTGCACCTTGTTACGTGAACCAAAGATGAAAGGCTTCATTTTTGGGTTCCAGTAACGAGTTTGGTGACCGAAGTGTACGCCCGCCTTGAGCATGTCGCGCATTGAAACAGTAGCCATGATAATTTCCTCTTGGGGTTAGGCCTCCACATATCCCATCCACCGACCCGCTTGAGGGCACCCCGGTCAATGTGTCGATATGTGTGTGATTTAAAATAAAAAATGTTGAGTGAAGACCATCAAACTGAAACCCAGCTCAGCCAGATTGATCACAATGACGGTTTTCGGCGCGCTTTATACCACAAAAACACCAGTAAAATCCAGCAATATTGCGCATTCGGTCAAGCTTGGTTGCCACCGCCTCTCATCGGGATCCCGCCCCTTTTGGTTTCCAGAATGCAGATGGCTTGGTACCATAGCACCACGATCATACGGCTGCTCACCTCAGTCGCTGCGACAAGCGTAGCAGCTCTGGGCGGCTGTGCTCGATGATACCGAGCGTGAAAAGATCCGGCTCTCGTTCTCATCGTCATCATTGAGCGACCCAAATTAAAGTGAGAAAGCAAAATGACAATCCCGATTAAAACAGAAGAAGAAATTGAAAAAATGCGCGTCGCTGGCCGCTTGGCTTCCGACGTGCTCGTCATGCTTGGCGACCATGTAAAACCCGGCGTCACCACCCGTGAGCTGGATGACATTGCTCACAAATATATGACTGAAGTGCAAGGCACGACACCGGCCACCTTGGATTATCATGGTTTTCCCAAATCCATGTGCACCTCGATTAACCATGTGGTTTGCCATGGCATTCCGAACGATGACGATGTGCTGCAAGAGGGCGATATAGTCAACATCGATGTCACTGTGATCAAAGATGGCTACCATGGCGACACCTCAAAGATGTTTTTAGTCGGTGAGGTGTCTTTGGAAGACAAACGTCTATGTCGTGTCACACAAGAAAGCCTCTATCACGCGATCAAAAAGGTCAAACCCGGGGCAACCGTGGGCGAGCTTGGCTCCGCCATTCAAAAATTCATTAAAAATAGCAATACACGCTACTCGATCGTGAAAGAGTACTGTGGGCATGGCATTGGTGCGAGCTTCCATGAAGATCCTCAAGTGGTGCACTACAAAAATAATGATCGCACTGTACTCAAACCTGGCATGTGCTTCACCATCGAGCCTATGATTAATGCAGGTAAATACGGTACCGTGCTTGATGAAGACGACGGCTGGACGGTGTATACCATCGACGGTAAGAAGTCGGCCCAGTGGGAGCATACGCTACTGGTGACCGAGACTGGGGTCGAGGTATTAACGCTGAGAGAGGAAGAGAGCCTCCCGCGTTACATCAACCACTAATCCAACCCATAAAAGCCGGCTTCGCTCCGGCTTTTTTTTGCGCAAAGGATCGCCATGACAGACACAGTGATTACGCCACAACATCTCGGGGATGATCAGCTCGACCCCATTACCCTAAAAGCCCAATTCCAGCAATTGCTTGAGCAGCAAAAACAGGACTTTTTGGCTAATGTCCCTGTGGCGGAATTGGTATACCAGCGCACCGATTATATGGATGCCTTATTGGCGCGCTTGTGGCATCACTTTGGGTTTGCACAAACCTCACTTGCTCTCGTCGCGGTAGGGGGGTACGGCCGGCGTGAGCTGCACCCCCTGTCGGATATCGATTTACTCCTACTTTGCCAATCCCCACTGGATCCCCATCAGCAACAACGTTTAAGCGATCTGCTGACCCTCTTATGGGATTTAAAGCTTGAAGTCGGCCACAGTGTACGCACCGTCGACGAGTGCATTCGTGTTGGGCTGGACGATTTGACTGTCGCCACCAATTTGCAAGAATCTCGCTTATTATGTGGTGACGCTCAGCTTTTTGAGGCGCTTGAAGCGCGCGTGCATGATGACAGTTTTTGGCCCAGTGAGCGCTTTTATCGAGCCAAAGTCGACGAGCAAAAAGCGCGTCATCGCCGCTACCATGATACGGCCTACAAGCTTGAGCCTGATTTGAAACTCAGTCCTGGCAGTCTGAGAGACATCCATACCTTGTCTTGGATTGCGCGCCGTCACTTTGGCGCCACCAGCTTACGAGAGATGAGCGACTTTGGCTTTTTGACCGACGCGGAATTTCGCGAACTCAATGAGTGTCAAAACGTATTGTGGCGTATTCGCTTTGCGCTTCACCTTGAGCTGCGCCGTTACGATAACCGCCTGACCTTTGCACACCAAACATCGGTCGCGGAGCTGCTTGGCTATCGTGGTGAAGGCAACCGTGCAGTCGAAACCATGATGAAAGACTTCTTCCGCACGCTTGGACGCGTCGGCGAGCTTAACAAAATGCTGCTACAAATCTTTGATCAAGTGATCATCGACAATGGCCGCACGGGTGACGTTGAAGTGTTAAGTGACGATTTTCAGCGCTGCGGACGCACCATCGAAGCGCGTAAACCCGCGCTATTTCAAGCGCGACCGGAAACCATTCTCGATATGATGCTGCATATCGCTAACGACACCTCGATTGAAGCGATTGCGGCGCCTACCCTGCGGCAGTTGCGAACAGCAAGACGTCGACTCAATCACTTTTTGTGTCAGCAAGAAGATGCACGTGAAAAATTCATGGCCTTGGTTCGTCACCCCAATGCGCTGCACAAAGCGTTTGGTTTAATGCACCGCCACGGGGTGATGTCCGCCTACCTGCCGCAGTGGAGTCAAATTGTCGGCCAAATGCAATTTGACTTGTTTCATGTCTATACCGTCGACGAGCATACCATTCGCCTACTCAAACATATGCGCTTGTTTGATGACGAGGCCAACCGAGATCGCCATCCCATTTGTTGTGATGTCTTCCCCCGCCTAGCACGCCGCGAGCTTTTACTGATTGCGGCCATTTTTCATGACATTGGCAAGGGGCGCGGTGGCGATCATAGCGAGATTGGCGCCATTGAATCGCATGATTTTTGTTTAGAGCATGGTTTATCCAAACCAGAAGCAAACATTGTCAGCTGGCTCGTCCGTAACCACTTATTGATGTCCGTCACCGCGCAGCGCCGTGATATTTATGATCCTGATGTGATTACTGACTTTGCCAAAGAGGTGCGTGATGAAGAGCGGCTGGATCTTCTCCTTTGTCTTACCGTGGCCGACATCAATGCCACCAACCCAGATTTATGGAACAGTTGGAAACGCACACTGATCGCAGAGCTATATTACTCGACACAAAAAGCACTGCGCCGCGGCTTAGAAAATCCACCAGATGTACGTGAACGCATTCGTCATAACAAACACTTAGCGGCTGCCATGTTACGTAAACAAGGCCATAGTCCCAGGGATATAGAAGTCTTGTGGCAGCGTTTTAAGGCGGACTACTTTCTGCGCCATACCCATAAACAAATTGCTTGGCACAGTGAACATCTCCTTCATCACGCCGGCGACACCCCACTGGTGCTGGTCAGTAAAAAAGCAACCCGTGGCGGTACCGAGATTTTTGTTTACTGCCAAGATAGGCCCAGCTTGTTTGCACGCGTGGTGGCGGCGCTCGATAAGAAAAACCTGAGCGTCCATGATGCACAAGTGATGACCAGTAAAGATGGTCACGCCCTCGATACCTTTATGGTGCTAGACCAAAATGACGAGGCCATTCCTCTTGACCGTCACCCAAGCATTATCGAAGGGGTCAGCAAGGCACTGGCAGAAACCGGGACAATGACTATCCCCAAACGGCGAGCCCCGCAAAAGCTTCAGCATTTTTCGGTTAAAACCCAGGTCCTTTTCTTACCCACGAAAAACGGTCGTCGCACATTGATGGAGCTAGTAGCACTCGACACACCTGGACTATTGGCTCGGGTGGGGGCTGTCTTTGCGCGCCAAAATGTCAGTGTCCATGCCGCTAAAATCACCACCATTGGTGAGCGCGCCGAAGACTTTTTTATCGTCACCGACGCAGAGAACCAAGCATTAACCTCCGAGCATCAAGCACAGTTAAAAGCGGCACTGGAAAAAGCGCTCGCGCGCGCCAAATAACAAGCGCCCCGTCAACCATGCTAAGCGACGGTGAGTGCGTCGCTTAATAGAGGCAACATTCAACCATGAGGTGGCTATGTATCAGCAGTTGAAAAATATCGGTATTGAACATCCGGAAAAAATTGAGCGTTATTCACTGCGTCAAGAAGCCAGTTATGACACGCTCAAAGTCTACTTCAGCAAGCAAAAGGGTGATCTTTTTGCCCGAAGCATGAAGTTTAAGTATCCACGCCAGCGGAAAAATGTGGTTGTCGACAGCGGCACCGGCCGGTCTCGAGAAGTCACTGAGATCAATCGCAGTCTGTCTCTGGTGATCGATGAACTGGATCGTATCGTTCAGCACGAGCAAACAGAGCAAGACGTGAAGCAAAAGGTACTCACCGATCTCCGTCATCTGGAAAAAGTGGTTGCTAGTAAGATTGCCGAAATCGAAGCCGAGCTAGATAAGCTCTAACACAACCTATGGGGGAGCTGCCTGCAAGGTGCGGCCTGCAAGGTGCGGCCTGCAAGGGATTACCGACACGGGGCGATTTACCCCGAACAGGTGATGCCAGGCACATCCCACTCCAGTGCCGATAGAACATACTGCCACCTAGTATCGAACGGTGCCTGTACCTTGACCGTCTCAGCGCTAACGGGATGGATAAACTGTATCTCGCTAGCATGAAGTAACAGCTGATGGCAGTGAAAGTGCTCGCGGAAAACACGGTTGTGTCTCCCGTCGCCATGGGTAGTATCGCCAATAATCGGATGGCTGAGGTGATGCATATGACGACGCAACTGGTGTTTTCTTCCCGTTTGCGGCTGCATCGCCACCAGGCTATAGCGGCTGGTCGCATACCGCCCCGTTGCGATAGGAAGCTCCACCGATGCCAGTGGTTGATAGTCCGTCACGGCCGGCTTGGCCGTCGGTGTCTGGCTCGCGTCTTTGTCCGCGATCTTGTCTTGCTCTTCCACCAGTGGGTAATCGAGTCGACCGGGCTCTGTGATCCAGCCTCTGACCACCGCATRGTAGGCTTTTTTTATCTGCCCTTGCGCAAACTGAGGCATCATCAAGGATGCCACTTCGCGAGAAAGCGCAAAAACTAAGACCCCGGAGGTGGGTTTATCGAGCCGGTGTAAAGGATAAACATGCTGACCGATCTGATCCCTCAATGTCTGCATCACAAAGCGTGTTTCCCCTTTATCTAGCCACGAACGATGGACCAGCATCCCTGCGGGCTTATTCACCACAACCAACGACGCATCACGGTATAAAATAGATAAAGGTTGTTCACTCATCATTGGGTTAACAGCGCGTCAATACGATAAGTCACTTTGACCACCGCCGTCGCCCCTTGATGTTCTTTCATCGCTTCTTCCACATAGGGGGCGATTTCAAAATTGCTTGGCAACGGCTGGCGAGCAACAACCAAGGCACGCATTTTGGGTAAAAAGATCCACTGTAGCCACTCATGGCAATCAAGCGTATCCACCGCAAACGGCTCGGTACTGGCTAGTCGTTTAGGTGATGGTGGCTCGGATTGGAGCAGATCACAGGCATCGAGCAACTGTTCGAGTTCATCAAGAAGTTGCTCACATTGTTGGTGAAGAGTCATTGACAACCTCATCATTAATCAAATTAGAAACCGCGAAGCATAGCACGTTCCCAGCCAAGACAACATCAACTCGACAAGCATCTCACCGGTAAAAACTGATATACTCGCGCGCATTAAGCGATAACCAAGAGCGGACATCATGGAAACGGTTCACGCCCTCAGCGCCCTATTTGACCACGCCGATTGCCAATTCAGTGTTTACGACTTAGGTCGTCGTGTTTGTCAGCTGGATGAAACGACCTTTCGCGCGGTTGAGGCCAATCAACAGCCTTACCCTCACCCTTTGCGTCAACATGCCCACATAGCTGTCGCTTTCTGGCCACCAGGGGGTGCCCCTTGGGTATGGTTTTTAAAAATGCCTCTTGATGAGCGGGGCTTGCTCAACCACACCGCAATGGGAGACTTTTTGCAGTATGTCAGCGCGGCCATGGGCGAGCGCCTAACCGCGACACCGAATAAAGAGCAACGTGAAAAACTGGCCAACAATCCCTATACCTTTACTCCCACCGACGACAAGATGGCAATGTTTCATGCCAGATTGACTTATCAACTGGGCCGGCCAGCCAGTCAGTATTATGATCATGCCCAACATTATTTAAATGGCGAGCTTGGCTGGGATAACTGGCAAGAGGTTGGCCTGCAGGGGCTCGCTGATACCTGTGTACGCATGGCCGAGCAAAACAATGCCACTCGTATCCGCAAAGCGCTGAACAACCTTCCAACGACGCCGCTGTATGCCCTGCTGGGCTGCTTAGAGCATTGCCAAATCAATGAAAAGCTCGCGGCAAGCGTGCGCGACATGTTTAGCCAAATGTGTCAGGCTCAGGAAGTGGATCTTTTCTTGGTTAGCGCCTTACTCCGCGCACATGCGGGTGCCCCAACAGCTACACGTCATCATTTGATCGCGGCCGTGCTGGACAAACCCGAACTACACCATCGCGAGATTTTTGTTGCGATTGCAGGGCGCTGTTGGGAGAGTTTAACGGACGACACCGTGCTGGATCGCTTTTTGATTGCGCTTGCCGATCAGCACGATACGGCACTGTTTCAACAAATCTATGCCGATCTTGTGATGCTGCCACCGCTTCGCGGCGCACTGCTTAGCCGTTTGCACGGTGATACCTCGCCAGCGCTGACCCAGGCGATGGCACGTATGCAACAAGCTGTTAGACAGACCCCTAATGATCACTGATCTGTTGACCATTGTCTTAGTCGTTGTCGCCGCCTTGCTGTTTTGGCAACAGCGGCGACAATCCGAGCAAGCACACCAGTACATTCGCCAATACTGCCAGCGGATGGAGTTGCAATTATTGTCTATCGCACGAGGTCACCACACCCTACGCAGAACCGAACAAGGGTGGCAATGGCTCACCCAATACTGGTTCGAGTTTTCTGCCACCGGGGATGATCATTACATCGGTCACGCTCAGCTTCGAGGGTTAAGGTTAAAGGCGATAGACACCCCCGTTCATGCGATGCCGAGATCTGGCCAAACCAACGGCTAGCTCTCACTCAATATTGATAATAAAAAGGCAGGGAGAATTATTCGCGCGACGTGAAAAGCTGTACTAGATTGGAAGTATGGTGCACACGCAAGGTTAGTGCTAACGGTGCGTGACAGGGAGTCGCCAGTGTCGGGTTAACCGGCCAGAAAAAAGGAAAGGGCGCAGCTTGCGCCGCGCCCCAGAGTTTTACTTGCAGCCATCCTGCTACTAAAAGGTGCTCCCTGCATCATTCCTTGATCAGTCGCCGATTCCTTCAGCGTCGTTCCATGTCTCTCCGTCTTGGAGGTGTCCTTTCGTCATCCTGACAAACCGAAATTCCCGTTTTCGATAAGCTCTCCATCCTGGAGGTGTCCATGACTTCGTCCTGAAGTTGTCCTTAAGCCCCCATCCTGGGTTGTCCTAAGTCTTCCTGACGTACAAGCTCCCTGCTTGTAGAGAACGGCTCCATCCGTTGTCCTTTTCGCAATCCATGCCAGCGCTTCTTCCTGAAGTACTGCCTCATCCTGAGGTACCAAGTCCTTGGTGATTCCTGTTCCCTGTGTCAGTTCCCTTCCGACACCCATAAGATTACGCGACTGAGCGTTTGGTACAAGCCATTCTCGCCTGCTTAATCTCTCATTTTTTATCTTGAACAAAGAAATATGATGTAAGCCCCTGTAATAAAA
>NZ_MUES01000027.1:0-35334 GCF_001995745.1 Salinivibrio sp. ML323
ACACAAGAGGGTATTTATTGATCTACAACACAGTGAAAGCCTACTTATGTACTTTAAATGTATTATCGATCACAGTTTGTTATGATGGTGCATGCAGCTAAAAGGAGCCGACATGTTGAAACCTCGCTACATGCAAATAGCCGATTTACTCACTGAGCAGATTAAAGATGGCACCCTGACACCAGGCGCGATGATGCCAACTGAGGCCACGCTACAAGCCACCTATGACGTCAGCCGCGTCACCATACGTAAGGCGATGAAGGTGTTGGTTGATAACGATCTGCTCTACCGCGTCCGAGGTAGTGGCAGTTATGTAAAAGCCCCTAAAGCACAGCACAACGCCTTTCAACTGATGGGGTTTATCGAAGAAGTCTCAGCGCAAGGCAAAACACCCAGCTCAAAAGTGATCGCATTTGAAACGTCACCTTGTAGCCACACCATTGCCAGTAAATTGAACTTGGAGGAAGGGACGTTGATTTATGAAATCCAACGTCTTCGTTTGATTGATGGCGAGCCAGAAATCCTTGAGTGCACCTACCTGCCGGTGGCCATGTTTACCGATCTCAGTATCGAAGTGATGCAAACATCAAAATACGACTATATCGAGCGACATAAGGGGATGCAGATCGCGAAAAGTCGCCAATGTGTCTGGCCAGATAGTACGTCAACCTCACTCGCCGCGCGCCTCAATACCCGGGAAAATACGCCCATATTGCGGGTCGAATCCGTCAGTGAGCTTGTCGACGGGACACCGTTTGAATATACCGTGAACTACTTTCGCTTGCATCAGTACAGCTTTGAATTCATCGCCCACCGCCAAACGCCACAATAATTCGTTGCCTGGAGACGTCTCGGTTGCGTTGTTGGTCATTACGTGTAATCTTGCCGCATTATCCAATCGCAACCGGCAATCTGATGCGAACAAAAGCAGATAGATGGCGCCATGCTATCGGTTTTGAACTAACGGGCTTGATCTTGGTGGTCTTGGGGCTCAATTGGATCCTCGGGGCGGACATCGGTCACCTTGGGATCATGGGCGCGATTTTTTCGGTGCTCGCCACCCTTTGGAATTATGTCTACAACATTGGCTTTGATAAAGCGATGCTGGCATGGCGGGGCTCAGTGCTTAAAACCTTACCGCTGCGTCTGCTGCATGCGGTGATCTTTGAAGCCGGACTGCTGATTGCGACCATTCCCTTTATCATGTGGTGGCTGTCGATGAGCTTTTGGCAAGCACTCAGTATGGATATCGGGCTAGTCCTATTTTATCTCGTGTATGCGTTTGTTTATAACTGGCTGTACGACTACCTGTTTCCAATCCCAAATGCGCAATCCCAGCAGGGCTGAGTTTTCAGCCCTCAACATCATGGGGACAAGTGATTTACTGACGGAAGGTACGCGGCGAGGGGATCAAGTTGTGTTTGTTCAATAGCCGATACATAGTCGCACGTGATACACCAAGCTCTTTAGCCGCCGCCGACACTTGTCCTTTATTCTCTTCAAGGACGGCGATCAGGGCGTCTCGTTCAGACTCTTCACGGATTTTACGTAAGCTTTGTTTATAATCTCCCTGACGAGGAAGATCTAAGTGCTCCGCTTCAATCACCAGATGATCGGCCAACAGTACTGCCCGTTTCACCTGATTAATCAGCTCGCGCACATTACCCGGCCACGAGTAACTGCTCAACACACGCTTGGCTTCGTCGGAAAACGTCCTCGCTTGTGTGTTGTATTGACGTGCAAACTTAAGCAAAAAGTATTCTGCCAAATCAGGTACATCAGACTGACGGTCTTTTAATGAAGGCATATTAATGCGCAGCACATTTAGCCGGTAATACAGATCTTCACGAAAAAGCCCCTCAGCCACACGTTTCTCCAAATCCATATGGGTCGAGGCAATCACCCGCACATCCAGATCGTGTCCGTATTTGTCATGGCTGATATCTAAGGTGCCCTCTTGCAGCAAGTGCAATAAGTGCCCTTGTAAATGCAGCGGCAGGTCACCAATCTCGTCAAAAAAGAGGGTGCCTTTATGGCATTGGCGGATTTTTCCACGCGAATGCTCGTCGCCCAATAGCGCTTGCTGCATTTGCTCGTCGGCAAGCGCCGAGCATTTAATCGACTCAAATCGCGCCTTTGCACGGGTTGAGGCATGGTGAACCGCTTGCGCTACCAGCTCCTTGCCTGTACCGCTCTCGCCGGCTATCAATACAGACACATCAGTGGGCGCGACACGCCTGACCTGATCACGCAACTTTTTCATCGCTGGGCTGGCGCCTTCCAACCCCATATCGCTATGATCGCCCAGTTGCGGCCATACTTGTCGTTCAAGGCGCAACATACCCAATTGGTGACCAATGGTGCTCATCAACTGCGAGTTAGGAACGGGCGAGGTGAAGTAATCAATACAAAAACTAACAATAAACTGGCAAATGGCTTCGTTCGTCAGTTGGTTTTCTCTAACTAAAGCTAGCCAGCGCACCTGTTTATTGCGGTTAACCAGTGATGCCACACCATTAAGGCTAAAGTCATCATGACTTAAATCGACAATACCTATACAAGGGCCGATATCTTGTAGCAATGACTGCGCGGCTCGCAAATCATAACAGCGATGACAATGCCAACCAGCTTGCTCAAGGGTCGCTAACCAAGGCTCATAGGTCCCGCCGACAACGACGAGTGAGCTCAAGGTTTTGTCAGTCCCCGAATCGAATCCCATAACACCTGCCTTACATCCAGTCTGTCTTTTTCGCCAGCGAATCAAGCCCCTATTATAAAGAAGGGCAAGTTCTAATCTGTCTCAATAAAGAGACATACGATGGGTTGTAATACGGATAATTGTAGCCAGATATCTGAAAAATCCAGATAAAATATCGCAGGTTTTTGAGAAAACAACGACGCAAGGCGCAAAAAAAGCGGCTCATTGAGCCGCTTGTTCTGTGGTCTGTCCAGTATTAACTGCCTTGCTGTGGGCGCATGGCTGGGAACAAGATCACATCACGAATCGTATGCGTGTTGGTGAATAACATCACCAATCGGTCGATACCAATTCCTTGTCCCGCCGTCGGTGGCAACCCATGCTCGAGTGCGTTGATGTAATCCGCATCGTAGTACATCGCCTCATCATCACCGGCATCTTTGGCATCTACCTGGGCTTTGAAGCGTGCATCTTGGTCTTCTGCGTCGTTAAGCTCCGAGAAGCCATTCGCCACTTCACGCCCACCGACGAAGAATTCAAAACGGTCGGTCACAAACGGGTTATCATCATTGCGACGCGCCAGCGGTGAAATATCGGCTGGATATTCGGTGATAAAGGTTGGCTGAATCAACTGCGGTTCAGCTGTCTCACCAAAGATCTCTTCCAGCAACTGTCCAGCCGTCCAGAATGACTCAACACTGATTTTGAGTGATTTCGCTATCGAGGCAAGGTGATCACGATCTTGTACCGTCTCATACGTCAGCGCCTGAATATCAGCATGATCAGGGTTATATTGCTTGATAGCATCGAGCATGGTCATTCGCGGATAAGGCCCTGCGAAATTAATCTCATGCTCACCATAAGGCAATACAGACTGTCCCATCACGTCCAGCGCCACGCGAGAGAGCATGTCTTCCGTAAGATCCATCAGATCATTGTAATCGGCATACGCCATATAGAATTCCATCATGGTGAATTCAGGATTATGACGCGGTGAAAGCCCTTCATTACGGAAGTTACGGTTCACTTCAAACACACGCTCAAAGCCGCCGACAACCAAACGCTTTAAATAAAGCTCGGGCGCCACACGTAAGTACATGTCGATATCAAGTGCATTATGGTGGGTGGTAAAGGGACGCGCGGTAGCACCGCCTGGGATGACGTGCATCATCGGCGTTTCCACTTCCATAAAGTGTTTTTCCACCATGTAATTACGGATGGCGGTGACCACACTTGAACGCACTTGGAATGCGTGACGCGATTCTTCGTTGACAATCAGGTCCACATAGCGCTGACGATAGCGCAGCTCCTGGTCCGCTAGCCCATGGAATTTTTCCGGTAGCGGACGCAAGGCTTTCGTCAGCAGTTGGTAGCGCTCCATGTTGACATACAGATCGCCTTTACCAGATTTATGTAGCGCACCGTGCACGCCAATAATGTCACCGATATCTAAGCCTTGGTACTCGGCTTTCAGCGCCTTTTGCACGTCTTTTGACGCATAGGCTTGAATACGGCCCGAGACATCTTGTACCACCATAAATGGACCGCGTTTAGCCATGATGCGGCCCGCAATGGTCACTTTGTGGTCCAGTGTTTCGAGTTCCGCTTTTTCTTTCTCGCCAAATTCAGCTTGCAAGTCAGCCGCTAAGTGCTCACGACGGAAATCATTAGGATGGCCGTTTGCCTTACAATTTTCACGAATGTGAGTGAGCTTGGCACGACGCTCGGCAATCAGCTTATTTTCATCTGGTAACTGGTCAGTCATAGAAAACCCTTTACATTAATTCGTCATTACAGGCCAGATTTGAGGCTGGCTTCAATAAATTTGTCCAAGTCGCCGTCGAGAACGGCCTGCGTATTGCGGTTTTCAATACCGGTACGCAAGTCTTTGATACGCGAATCATCTAATACGTAGGAGCGGATCTGGCTGCCCCAACCGATATCAGATTTGGCGTCTTCGTTGGCTTGTTTTTCCGCGTTTTGCTTTTGTAGCTCAAGCTCAAACAACTTCGCACGCAGCTGTTTCATCGCCTGATCTTTGTTTTTATGCTGTGAGCGATCGTTTTGGCATTGCACCACGGTGTTGGTCGGCACGTGGGTGATCCGCACTGCTGACTCGGTGGTGTTAACGTGCTGCCCACCCGCACCAGAAGCTCGGTAGACATCAATCCGTAAATCTGATGGGTTAATATCGATATCAATGTTGTCATCGATTTCCGGGTACACAAACGCCGAGGCAAACGAGGTATGACGACGGCCCCCCGAGTCGAAAGGCGATTTACGCACCAGACGATGAACGCCCGTTTCCGTGCGTAGCCAGCCGTAGGCGTATTCACCGGTGATGCGTACCGTGGCAGATTTTAATCCAGCCACATCCCCCTCAGATACTTCAATCACTTCAGCTTTGAAGCCTTTCGCATCCGCCCAGCGCAAGTACATGCGGAGCATCATGTTGGTCCAATCTTGCGCTTCAGTACCGCCTGACCCGGCTTGCAGGTCAATATAGCAATCAGACGCATCGTGCTCACCAGAAAACATGCGGCGGAATTCTAGCTTGGTTAGCTTGGCTTCAAGCTCCACCAGCTCCGGCTCCACCTCGTCAAAGGTTTCTTGATCGTCTTCCTCGACGGCCAGCATCAACAATTCGTTGACGTCTTCGCCGCCTTGGGTCAGTTGCTCGATGGTTTCCACCACCGCTTCTAGTGAGGCGCGCTCTTTACCCAGCGCTTGTGCACGTTGTGGTTCATTCCACACGTCCGGTTGTTCTAACTCGGCATTAACTTCTTCTAGACGCTCTTTCTTGGCATCATAGTCAAAGATACCCCCGGAGGACATCGGTACGTTCAGCGATATCTGCGAGGCGATTTTTGATTGGATTAATCTCAAACATGGTCAAGCATCTTCATTATTAGCGGAAATTTAACCGCCGAATTTTAGCGAATTGTCGCGCCAATAAACAGGGCGTGATGGAAAAAGCCGCATATTTAAGCGGCTTCAAGATGGGAAATGATCAACTGGGCGCTGCGATTACCGCGAAACTCATTGATATCCAGGCGGTAAACAAGTCGTAGCGTCTTGGTACTGGGATCGGGCCAGCGACGCAAATCAACGTTAAAAGCAATCGCATCAATCATGGTGCCGCCGCCCTCGGGCTCGACCATCAATTTTAAGTGTTTGCCGCCCACCAGTTTTTGCTGCAGCACCTTAAAAATGCCATCGAACTGCGGCTCCGGGAAGCCTTGTCCCCAAGGACCGCCTGCTTGAATGGTTTCTGCTGTCTCTAACCCCAGCTCGTGGCTGTGTAAGGGACCATCAGTTAACAAGACACCTTTTAAGTCATCATCACTGACTTGCTCACGCACCTGCGCATCAAACTGCTTGGCGAACGTATCAAACTGTGCCTCGTCGATGGTCAGTCCGGCTGCCATGGCATGGCCGCCAAACTTTTTAATTAATCCAGGGTTTAAGGTATCAATCCGATCCAATGTATCGCGCATATGCAAACCAGGAATCGAACGCGCTGAGCCTTTTATCAGTCCATCCCCCCCATCGGCAAACGCAATCACAGGGCGGTGAAATTGATCTTTTAAGCGCGAGGCGAGGATCCCTATCACTCCCTGGTGCCAGTCTCGCTGAAAAAGTGCCAGTCCCACCGGCAACTCACGCTCAGACTGCTCGGCAATCAAGCGCTCACACCAAGCCACGGCTTCTTGCTTCATTCCTTGCTCAATGTCTTTGCGGGTTTGATTGAGCGCATCCAACTCAGACGCCATACGTCTGGCAGCATGAATGTTGTCACACAGTAAAAGCTCAACCCCAAACGCCATGTCATCCAAACGCCCCGCGGCATTGATCCTCGGCCCCAATGCAAACCCGAAATCACTGGCGACGAGCGTGGCCATGTTGCGATTAGCCACCTCGATGAGCGCCTGGATCCCCGGGCGGCAACGTCCAGCACGGATCCGCTGCAACCCCTGATGCACAAGAATGCGGTTATTGCCATCTAACGCCACCACATCGGCGACCGTGCCCAGCGCGACCAAATCGAGCAACTCGGCCAAATTGGGCACGGGGATGCCTTGCTGCTCAAACCACCCTTGATAACGCAAATGTGCGCGCAGCGCCAGCATCAAATAAAAGGCGACCCCGACACCGGCAAGCGCCTTCGAGGGAAAACCACAGTCATCCAGATTCGGGTTCACCATGGCGTCGGCCTCAGGCAGTGTCTCACCCGGTAGATGGTGATCGGTCACCAGCACCTGCATACCGAGCGCTTTGGCGTGCGCCACCCCCGCCAATGAGGACACCCCGTTGTCCACAGTCATGATAAGCTCTGCTCCCCGCTCCGCGGCTTGGTCAACCACCTCAGGGCTTAAGCCGTAGCCATCGTCAAAGCGGTTTGGCACCAGGTAATCGACACGGGAGGCACCCATCATGCGTAAGGCTTTGACGGAGAGCGCTGACGATGTTGCGCCATCGGCGTCAAAGTCACCCACAATCAAGATCGATTGATGGGTCTTTAGCGCCTCGGCGAGCAAGTTAACGGCAGCATCAATCCCGGTTAACGCTTGATATTGATGCAAACCAGCCACGCTGCGGTTGAGCTCGCTGTCTTCCTTTAAACCACGATTAGCGTATAAGCGTTGCAATAGCGACGGAATGGCATCGCTGAATGCCGGTGTCACTGACGGCGTACGTCTTTTTATTTCTATCATGAAGTTGTCACCAGTTATCGGTTAGCCGCGTGGGTGGTGCGTTTGATGCAGCTGCTTCAAACGCTCGGTGGCCACATGGGTATAGATTTGCGTCGTCGATAGGTCACTGTGTCCAAGTAACATCTGCACCACGCGTAAATCGGCCCCATGATTGAGTAAGTGAGTCGCAAACGCATGACGTAAAACATGCGGCGACAGATCATTGGTCTCAATCCCTGCCAGTTGCGCGTAATACTTGATGCGATGCCAAAAGGTTTGCCGTGTCATCTGGCGTGCTCGTTTGCTTGGGAAAAACACATCAGTACTGGTCTCTCCCAGCAATAGCGGGCGACTATACGCCAAATAATGCTCCAGCCAATCCACGGCCGACTCCCCCATCGGCACCAAGCGTTCTTTATCCCCTTTACCAGACACTCGTACCACACCTTGGCGCAAGCTCACATTCTCCATCGTTAGCCCGATAAGCTCTGTCACTCGCAAACCCGTCGCATATAACAGCTCCAACATGGCTTTGTCTCTAAGCTCAAGCGGATCGTCGGTATTCGGTGCCATTAAGAGTGCATCGATTTGATCCTCCGTGAGATCTTTCGGTAGCCGCTTGGGCTGTTTCGGACTGATCAGAGTGGCACTGGGGTCGTCGGGACGCAACTTCTGTCGATACAAGTACTGGAATAGGCGACGCAACGCCGACACCATACGACTGCGCGTGCTGGATTGGTAGCCCTGCTCATGTAGCCAATATTGGTAATCTTGTAAGTCTTGCTTGCTCACCGTTACCAGCGAGCGAGTATCGAGCCAATGGCACAGCTTCAATAAATCTGTGCGATACGAATTTAACGTGTTTTCGGAGAGCCCGCGCTCCATCCACATTGCATCCAAAAATTGCTCGATGCGTTCAATGTTGTTCGTCACCTTCAGCCCACTTGGTTATTAATCGAAAAAACACGCCCATCACTTGGGTCACGGCCAGCCGCGATTATACAAAATGTCGCTTCCTGTTGCTGGATCATATTACCGTTGAGCAGGTAAACTGCGCCCATGACACACAAACGAGTCGTGCTATGAAAATCGGTCTTTTTTATGGTTCTACCACCTGCTACACCGAAATGGCCGCGGAGAAAATCCGTGACTTTATCGGTGATGATTTGGTCGAACTACATAATGTCAAAGAAACACCGCTCGCCAAAATGGCAGATTACGATTTGCTGCTACTTGGGATCTCAACCTGGGATTTTGGTGAGCTACAAGAAGATTGGGAAGCGGTTTGGCAAGACATTGATAGTCTCCAACTAGACGGCAAAGTCATCGCCTTGTTTGGCTTGGGCGACCAAGAAGGATACGCCGAATGGTATCTGGATGCCATGGGCATGCTCCATCAGCAACTACAAGGCTGTGGCGCACAGTTTATCGGTTACTGGTCTACCGAAGGTTACCGTTTTGATGCCTCAAAAGCCGTCACTGAGGACGGCAAGCAATTTGTCGGTCTTGCCCTTGATGAAGACTCTGAGTACGAACTCAGTGACGAACGGATCCAAAACTGGTGCGAGCAAGTGCTGGTCGAGTACCAAGCGTTACTCTGATACGCGGCCTGTTTAATCCCCTCAAATAAAAAACCGCGCCCAACCAGCGCGGTTTTTTCTTCACGACTATGTCGCGGTCAATATGATTAGGCTTCCGCTAGCGCATTAGCACGTGATCCAACAAACTTTGCCACGCCCATTGCCACCAGTGTGGGCAGCAGCCAGGCCATGCCGACATCAAACAGCGGTAGGAAGCTAAAGGCACTCATGTCAGCGCCCATGACTTTTGCCGCATCAAGCAAGCTAAAGAGTAGCGCCACGCCCAACACGAGGCGATACCCTAGCGCTGGGTTTGGCAACCAGCGACGGATGAAGGTCAAGCCAATCAGTGCAATCGCAACCGGGTATAATGCGAATAAGACAGGAATAGAAATAGCGATAAGCTGTTTAAGGCCCACATTGGCCACCACCGCACAGACAGTCGCGACGACGACCACCCAGCGACGATACGTCCATGATGTGAGCGAGCTAAAGTAATCGGCACACGCGCTCACCAACCCAATCACAGTGGTCAAACACGCCAGGCCAATGATCGCCGCGAGGATCATTTGCCCGACCGGGCCAAACAGTGCATCCACGTAAGCGGCCATGATTTCGCCGCCATTTTGCGTCCCTTGCGCCACCACACTGGCGGTTGAGCCTAAATAGAACAGCGACACGTACACAAACGCCAATCCAGCCGCGGCGATAATACCGGCGTAAATCAGATACATGCAGGTTGCTTTGTTGTCTTCGATACCTTTTTTGCGGATCACATCGACAATCAACATGCCGAACATCAAGGCCGCAAAGGTATCCATGGTGTTATAACCTTCCAAAAAGCCGGTTGTCAGCGCGTTTTCAACATAGCTACCCTGCGCGGCCACCACGTCGCCTTGAGGATTGATGATCACTGCAATAGCCAAAATCGCGAGCGCCGCGAAGAGCAGGGGCGTCAAGAACTTACCGATGGTATCAATCAGTTTGCCTTGAGAAAGCGAGAAAAACATCGCGACGGCAAAAAAGACCACAGAGAAAGCGCCCAGCTCTAACTGTCCTGGCGCAGATAAAAAAGGTTTAAAACCAATTTCATAGGCAACCAGTCCGGCGCGAGGGGCGGCAAAAGCAGGGCCAATAATGATAAAAATCAGCACGGCCATCAGTGTCGCGACACCCGTTGGCAGATCACGGGTCAGGCCTTTCCAGCCGCCGCCTGCGACCGCAACCGCAATGATACCGATTAAAGGAAGACCGACCGCGGTGATCAAAAATCCGATCATCGCGGCGGTGTAATGATCACCGGCTAACATGCCAGCTTGTGGGGGAAAGATTATATTTCCAGCGCCTAAGAAAAAGGCAAAGGTCATAAAACCTAACGCTAAAATATCTACTAATTTTAAACGTTTAGTCACGATGTATACCTACAGCTTGAAGATAGTGTTTGCAATCAATAATGTTTCACCCAGCTGAAACGCTCATTTATAATATTTTGTTTCAGACGATGGGCAGAGCGCAGAATAATGAAGAAGTTCATAGTCACAGTAAAGGCATTGACAAAAAACCTTGTGATCTTCTGCTTTAGCAATAACAATCAGCTCAATAAACTATCTATCATGTTATCCATGGTATTTTTTAACGATCAATATCGATAACATAGTGGTTACACAAAAGACAAAAATGCTAACTCTTGATGCCACTACGTCGCCAGAGTGCAGGACACATGAGCCAATTTCGCTTTAAACAATTTGTTATCGACCACGGCAATTGTGGTATGAAAGTCAGTACAGATGGTGTACTGCTAGGCGCTTGGGCTCAGCCTGGGACGGCGAGCAACAGCTTGGACATTGGGACAGGGACCGGTTTGTTAGCGCTGATGTTAGCACAACGTTTTGCTCATCTATCGCTGACGGCGGTCGAGTTCGATCCGTCCGCCTTTCACTGCGCCACGTTAAATGTGAGAGCGTCACGGTTTGCCGCGCAAATCCAATTGCACCACGGTGATATTAACGACTTTGCGTGTCGCGAACAGTGGCAACATATTGTCTGCAATCCCCCTTATTTCACCAGTGGTGCGCTTTCAAGCAACCCACAACGGGCCGTTGCCAGACATGCCAGTACCTTAAGCCATCCCGCGCTTATTGCCTGTCTAAAGCGGTTACTCGCCCCCACAGGGTGTGCGGATCTGATTTTGCCCACCAAAGAAGCCAATGCATTCATTGAAGATGCACAAGCACAAGGGCTTTACTTACAGCGTCGCGTGTTGGTCAGCCCCACTCCGGAAAAAGCCCCCTCTCGTGTATTATTCACGCTAAGCCCGACGACGGGCGCGGTCAGATCTGATACGATCGCGGTGCGCGAGCAAGATGGCGCCTACACGCAGGCTTTTGCCGATCTGACGCGAGCATTTTACCTTAAACTCTCGTAAGCCAAATCGAGCAGCGCCTCGCTATCATTGGCCTTGGGCGCGCTGCCCATTTACACTATTTGCGTCTATAATACCGCGCTTAACTATCCTTGGAGAATTACCTGTGCGAAGCTTTGCCGAACTCGAGCTGGATCCAGAACTGCTCAGTGCACTTGACGATATGGGCTATCAGCGCCCTACGCTGATCCAATCTGAGGTTATCCCCCACGGTATGGATGGACGTGACATCCTTGCCTCCGCGCCAACGGGAACCGGCAAAACGGCGGCTTTTTTGCTGCCCATGTTGCAGCACTTACTCGACTTTCCGCGGCAAAAACCCGGGCCAGGTCGCGTACTGATTCTCACCCCCACGCGTGAGTTAGCCATTCAGGTAGCTGATGAAGCGCGCGCATTAGCGAAAAATACCAGTCTTAAGATCTTCACCATCACCGGCGGGATTTCATACCAAGAGCACGCGGAGCAGCTGGGTAAAACACAGGATATTGTGGTGGCAACGCCTGGCCGTTTGATGGAGTACATTGAAGCCGAGCGGTTCGATTGCCGCGCCGTTGAATGCCTGATCTTAGATGAAGCAGACCGGATGCTCGATATGGGGTTTGCGAATGCGGTCAATCGACTCTCTGATGAGTGCCAGCGCCGCCGTCAGACCATGCTCTTCTCCGCCACACTAGAAGGGCGCGGGGTAGCAGGCTTTACCGAGGATCTGCTAGATAACCCTGAGCTGGTGGATGTAACACCGCCACGCCGCGAGCGTAAGAAAATCACCCAGTGGTATCACCGCTGTGATGATTTGGAGCATAAACGCGCCTTGCTTACATCCATTGTTACCGAACAGGCAGAGCGCGCGATTGTATTTATTAAAACACGTGAACGCTTGGCGGAGCTTCGTGATTATATGCAGTCACAAAAACTGGATTGCGCCTGGATCCAAGGTGAAATGCAACAAGCGAAACGTAACAATGCCATTAACCGGTTTAGCGAAGGAAAAGTGAAGGTCCTACTGGCCACGGATGTCGCGGCACGCGGTATTGATGTCCCAGATATTACCCATGTGATCAACTATGATCTCCCGCGCACAGCTGATGTCTATCTGCACCGTATTGGTCGCACGGCGCGCGCAGGCAAGAAAGGCTCTGCCATCTCACTGGTCGAAGCCCATGATCAACCGATGATGGATAGGATCACGCGCTACATGGATGAAGAGATTAAAGAGCGAACCATTAATGGCTTGAAGCCTAAACATAAAAAAGCAGAGCACAAGAAGAAAAAAAAGAAGCAAAGCGTTAAAAACTCGAGCAAAGTCAAAAAGCCAAAAAAACGCAAATAGAACTAGACACCTGTCAGCCTGACTGAATCGCTGATATATAAGGAATTACTCAAGGAGGCCCGTAAAGGCCTCCTTTTTTTTGCTATCGGCGTCCATTTTGTTGAACACAAAACGATCAGATTCACACATCGCGCAATATAAAGACACAAAATATTAACAATTGAACTGAAAATCAGTTTAAGATGCTATTCGCGATAACAACAAAACATGATGCAAACACAGTAGAAGGAACTCACTATGCAATCGTTTGTCGATTTCTTAAATAGCATCATATGGAGCCCCGTTCTGATTTACACCTGTTTAGGTGCGGGACTGTTTTACTCCATACTGACGCGCTTTGTTCAAATCCGTCACTTCTCCGAAATGTGGCGACTGCTCTTTTCAGGGAAAAGCTCAACCAAAGGGATTTCTTCCTTCCAAGCCTTAGCAGTATCACTCTCTGGCCGTGTCGGTACAGGTAATATCGCTGGCGTCGCCGCTGCTATCGGTTTTGGTGGCCCTGGCGCGGTATTCTGGATGTGGGTCGTTGCCTTTCTAGGCGCGGCAACCGCTTACACTGAATCAACCTTGGCACAAATTTATAAAGAAGAAGACAATGGTGAGTTCCGTGGTGGTCCTGCTTATTACATCGAAAAAGCGATGGGACAGAAATGGTATGCCATCCTCTTCGCGCTCGCGACCTTACTCGCCTGTGGTGTGATGCTACCTGGGGTACAATCCAATGCGATTGGTAATGCGGTCGAAACCGCGTTTGGCTCTGGCGCCATGGTTGATACCGCGATGTTTGGTGCACTTGAAGTGTCGAAAGTGATTACCGGTGCCTTCATCTCTATCGTGCTCGGGTTCATCATTTTCGGCGGTGTTAAACGTATTGCCCACTTTACGCAAATCGTGGTGCCTTTCATGGCGCTGGCGTACATCATTATTGCGTTTGTCATCATTCTGTTGAACATCAGTGAAATTCCCGCCGTGGTTTCTATGATCATCGGCGATGCCTTCACACCGATGGCAGGTGCGGGTGCAGCTATTGGTTGGGGGGTTAAACGTGGTGTTTACTCCAACGAAGCCGGTCAAGGGACAGGTCCACACGCTGCTGCTGCTGCCAACGTGGATCACCCAGCTCAGCAAGGTTTGGTGCAATCCTTCTCGGTGTACATCGATACCCTGCTGGTATGCTCGGCAACCGCGTTTATGATCATCATCACCGGTGCTTACAACGTCCATGGTCCGGGTGAAGCCTATATCGTGCAAAACTTGGCATCTTCGGTCGCGGCAAACAGTCCTGAATTTACCCAGCTGGCGATTGAAGCAGCGATGCCTGGCCTAGGTAAACCCTTTATCGCCTTCGCGCTCTTCTTCTTCGCCTTTACCACTATTTTGGCCTACTACTACATTGCCGAAACCAACATTGCCTACCTGCGTCGCACGATCAAGGTGCCAGGGATGATGTTTGCGCTGAAAGTGGTGCTAATGTCCGCCGTGTTCTACGGCTGTGTGCGGAGTGCTAACCTCGCTTGGGCGTTTGGTGATGCCGGTGTGGGTTTGATGGCGTGGTTAAACATTGTTGGCATCATCATCATCTTCTTTATCTCTAAGCCAGCCCTTAAGGCGCTAAAAGATTATGAAGAGCAACAGGCCAGAGGGGTAGAAACCTACACCTTCGATCCCGTTAAGCTTGGCATCAAAAATGCCGATTACTGGGAACAACGTCTGGCGCGTCGTAATGGCAAGCAAGACAGTGAAACCACCGATGCCGATGGCAAACCTATCAATCCAACGGCATAAGATTCAAACACAGAATCAATGGTAAAAAAGGGAGGGCGCACCAGCGCCCTTTTTTGATCACAGTGCTCGACAAGGCTATTAGTCATCAAGACGGAAAATAATATCAACCTGATCACGCACCTGCATGGTCGCATCTTGATAGCTTGCGGCGACATCGGCGCTGCCGCTGCGCATCTCGGCATTCATCATCACAGGGCGTGGATTGCTGGACCGATAGCGAATTTGCCAGACGCCATCGAGACGCATATCCAGGCTTTTCGCGAGCGATTCAGCTTTTGTTTTAGCATCATTGACCGCCGCATCACGGGCTTTATCTTTCAATGCCGACTGGTCACTACTGGTTAGCTGTACTTGCCGGATTCGGTTAATCCCCTCGCCCAGCGCCCCATCTAACACTGCATTCAACTTATCGAGCTGGTTAAGTGTCACGGTAACCTGGCGCTCAGCACGGTAGCCAATCAGCTCAGGCGCTTTGTCTTTGACATGTTGATAACGCGGTGACAGCTGAATATGCGCACTCTCGATTTGTTCGCGCTTTACCCCTTGTGCCGACAGCCGATTAATAAACGCTGTGACCGCTTTGTCGGATGCGGCTTTTGCCGCTTTTGCCGTTTTTCGCTCGGTCACCACCCCCACATCAATCGTGGCCATATCAGGCGCAGCCGTCACTTCCCCGACACCGGTAATGTCCAAATGCGGAAAATCAATATTGGCCATCGCGGCTGGTGCTGTCACCAAGGCGCTAGTCAGGCAAAGCATTGCTTTAAACTTACACATTCTCTCTCCTTTCATGGATTCAAATTATCATGAGGTTATAGGTCAGACTCTTTTTTCAGCAAAAGACTCCCTCGCTTGCGTCAGATTTATGTCAAAACATCAACAACGCCATTGATGATGCCACATCAAGCTGATGGTGACCGGCGACTTGTCGCCCTACGCTTGCATCCTTTCAATGATGAAGAAAATTCGGTTCCCTTTACGCGTCTCTGTGCTTAAAGTGAGGGGATAACACGAGAAAAAGGAATAGACCGTGAGCAGTTTTTTAGTCGCCCTTCAGGGCTTAGGATTAAGCCTAACCATGATTATTCCCATTGGCGCTCAGAATGCCTATGTGATTAACCAAGGTATCAGCCGTGAACACCATATGACCACAGCGTCGATCTGCTTTATCTGCGATATTATCTTGATTTCAAGTGGGATTTTTGGCGGAGGGGCCTTATTGGCAAGTTACCCTATACTGCTCAATACCATCACGCTCGCAGGGATCGGCTTTTTGAGTGTCTACGCGTGGCAGTTTATCCAGAGCGCACGTCAGCACAACCAAGAGGCGTCAATGGAAGCCCCCACCATGAGTCGAGGCCGCCGCGCAGTGATCATTGGCGCCTTGGCGGTGACCTTGCTCAATCCGCATGTGTATCTCGATACCGTGGTGGTGTTGGGTGCAATTGGTGGCCAATTTGCGTTCGATGAACGCGTCGCTTTTACTGTTGGGGCCCTAATGGGATCGTGCCTTTGGTTTTACGGCTTATCGGCAGGGGCCGCACGCTTGTCACCGTGGCTATCCACCCCCTCTATTCGACGGCTACTCGACCTACTCATGGCAAGTATGATGCTATTCGTGGCCGGTAAGCTCGCACTCGGCCTTTACGCACGTTTACTGGCGAGTTAAAAAACAGGGATGCGGCCACACTGCCGCATCCATAATGGCTATCACCGACCGTGAGGTTATGCTTGGCGCTCGCTGCGCTCGACGTGAACACTCATTTGCGGGAATGGAATTTCAATACCATGTTCGTCCAGCGCTTCTTTGATGGTTGGCAGCAGCTCAAAGTAAACGCTCCAGTAGTCTTCTGTTTTCACCCAAGGGCGCACCACAAAATTGACCGATGAGTCGGCTAACGTCATCACCGCCACATTGGGTTCAGGATCTTTCAGAATCAAGGGATGTTGGGTCAGAATATCCATCAACACCGTTTTGGTTTTCTTTAAATCCGCGCTGTACGCGACGCCAATCGTCAAGTCAACACGGCGTGTGGCATGCTTGGAATAGTTAGTGATTGGGCTGCTGATCACCGACCCATTTGGCACCACCACCATTTTGTTATCCGGGGTAGTGAGCACCGTAGAGAACACTTGAATGGACTCGACAGAGCCAGCGACTCCGGCCAATTCGACGTAATCGCCCGATTTGAACGGACGGAACATCACGATTAATACCCCGGCGGCAAAGTTTGCCAACGAGCCTTGCAAAGCCAGACCCACGGCTAAACCTGCGGCACCTAAGATGGCAATCACAGACGCCGTTTGTACACCCACACGGCTCAACGCGGCAATCAAGACGATCACAAACAACAAGTAACGCACGAGGCCGTGGAGAAATTCCACCACCGCGTTATCCATGTTGCGCTTGCGCATGACACCTGCCATGGAGTTAGCTAAACCTTTAACCACAAGGTTACCAATCACCAAGATCAATAGCGCGGAAATAATGTTCACTCCGTACTGAATCAAGAGATCTTGATTATCCATTAGCCAGGTCTGGGCCCACTTAGCACCCTCTACCATTGTGTTTTCCTCACTCATTCACTTTCCCTCTGCAAGTTGGGATAAACGGTAACCCTATGTTAACAGCCTTTTACTGGTCGCTGTCTATCTCATTCACGCGAAATGTCTCCGCAATGATACGAGTCAGTATCACGCAGATATAAAAAAACCCGCCAAGTGGCGGGCTTTTACATTCAACACTGTTGTGACGTTTACAGGACGTCAACTGCGTTGAGATCTTTGAAAGCTTGCTCAAGGCGCGCAACCATCGACTCTTGCCCTTTACGTAGCCAAACGCGTGGGTCATAGAATTTTTTGTTAGGTTGATCGTCACCTTTCGGGTTACCGATTTGAGTTTGTAGGTAGCCTTCGTTGTCTTGGTAATACTGACGAATACCATCCCAAGTCGCCCACTGGGTATCGGTATCGATGTTCATTTTGATCACACCGTAGCCAATGGATTCTTGAATTTGTGCTTCAGAAGAACCCGAGCCGCCATGGAAGACAAAGTTCAGACCATTGGTCGGTAGACCAAATTTCTCTGAGCAGTAAGCCTGTGACTCACGTAGGATTTCTGGCTTAAGTACCACGTTACCTGGCTTGTAAACACCGTGTACGTTACCGAATGACGCAGCAATGGTGAAACGGTGGCTAACGGCTGACAGTTTTTCGTATGCGTAAGCCACTTCTTCTGGCTTGGTGTAAAGATCAGCTGTATCAACATCGCTGTTATCCACGCCGTCTTCTTCACCACCCGTAATACCCAGTTCGATTTCTAGCGTCATGCCCATTTTGTCCATGCGCGCAAGGTATTCGGCACAGATTTCCATGTTCTCTTCAAGCGACTCTTCAGACAGGTCAATCATGTGAGAAGAGAAAAGCGGTTTGCCGTGCTCTTTGAAGAAGGCTTCACCCGCGTCAAGTAGGCCATCAATCCACGGCAGTAGTTTCTTCGCTGCGTGGTCAGTGTGCATGATCACAGGCACACCGTAGACTTCAGCCATCGCGTGAACGTATTTCGCACCGGCAACAGCGCCTTTAATTTGCGCTTCTTGGCCTTCTAGTTTCAGACCTTTGCCCGGGAAGAAACCCGCACCACCGTTAGAGAACTGGATAACCACTGGCGCTTTAACTTTCGCCGCGGCTTCCATCACTGCGTTGATTGAGTCAGTGTTAACGACGTTGACTGCAGGCAATGCAAACTTGTTCTCTTTGGCAACTTCAAATACTTTCTGAACGTCATCGCCAAAGATAACGCCAGGTTTTACAAAATCAAAAACTTTAGACATGGCTCTTGTCCTATTCACTCGGGTTGTCTTTGCTGAACTGAGTAAAGATGCCTGAGGCACCTTTATCAATCGGGTGCAATCGTTTACGACTCGGCCTATTGTAGTCAAACGAAAGCAAGAACGGGAGATGTCACTCCCGTTTTATTATCTGGTTTATGCGTCTTTCGCACGTGCTTCCAGCATTTCTACTGCTGGCAGAGGCTTGCCTTCAACAAACTCTAGGAATGCACCGCCACCGGTTGAGATGTAAGACACATCAGCTTGGATACCAAACTTATCAATCGCTGCGAGGGTATCGCCGCCACCCGCAACAGAGAAGCCTTCAGACTCCGCGATCGCTTTTGAAATGCCTGCCGTGCCCGCTTCAAAGTTCTTAAACTCAAACACGCCAACAGGGCCATTCCACAGAATGGTTTTGGCATTTTTCAAAATGTCCGCCAACGCTTGGGTTGATTCAGGACCGAGGTCAAAGATCATATCGTCGTCTTGCACATCTTCAACGCGCTTGATCTCTGCTTCCGCGTTTTCATCAAATGCCTTCGCACACGCCACGTCGGTGGCAACAGGAATATGGCACTCTTCCATCAAGGATTTCGCCGTGTCGACTAAGTCCGCCTCATACAGCGACTTACCAACATTGTGACCGTCAGCGGCGATAAAGGTGTTGGCGATACCACCACCGACAACCAGTTGGTCTGCCACGGTTGACAGTGATTTCAGTACCGTCAGCTTGGTAGACACTTTTGAACCACCCACAATCGCCACCATTGGGCGTGCCGGGTTGTCCATCGCTTTGCCTAATGCCTCAAGCTCGTTAGCCAGCAATGGGCCAGCGCAAGCCACAGGCGCATACGTGCCCACACCATGAGTTGAGGCTTGGGCGCGGTGCGCCGTACCAAAGGCGTCCATCACAAAAATATCGCACAGTGCCGCGTACTTTTTAGACAGCGCTTCGTCGTTCTTCTTCTCGCCTTTGTTGAAGCGAACGTTCTCAAGCACCACCAACTCACCGGCGTTAAGCTCAAGGCCGTCTAGATAGTCTTTCGCGAGGCTGACCTGACAATCAAGTGCGTCATCTAGGTAGTTCACTACTGGCTGCAGTGAATACTGATCTTCAGGCTGGCCTTCTTCAGGGCGGCCGAGGTGAGAGGTCACCATGACTTTTGCACCGGCTTCTAAGCAGTGCTTAATCGTAGGCAATGATGCCAAAATACGTGCATCAGAGGTCACTTTACCGTCTTTTACAGGCACGTTCAGATCAGCACGGATAAACACACGCTTTCCGGCAAGATCTAAGTCGGTCATCTTAATTACAGACATATGGTCCTCGCTATAAGGTTGCAAATTGAAACTGATTTAATCAGGGCAACACCCCACCCACGCTTGCGTCTATTACGCCATGGCAAGTGTGGTATCTAACATTCGGTTGGCAAAGCCCCACTCGTTATCACACCAAACCAGCGTTTTAATCAGCTGGTGATCACTGACCCGTGTTTGCGATCCATCGACAATGGCGCTGTGCGAGTCGTGGTTAAAGTCAATCGATACCAAGGGCGCTTCGGTATAATCCAGTATACCGTCTAATGTACATCGAGATGCCGTCTGCAGAGCTTGATTTACGTCATTAACTTTCACTTTAGTACGTACAGTGACACTTAAATCCATCGCTGTCACGTTTATCGTCGGCACACGGACCGAGATCGCCTCAAATTTGTCAGAAAATTTCGGAAAAATCCTACCAATTCCAACATGGAGTTTGGTATCCACTGGAATAATAGACTGGCTGGCAGTACGTGTGCGGCGCAGATCAGAGTGATACGCATCAATCACCTGCTGATCATTCATTGAAGAATGAATGGTGGTGATGGTGCCGGACTCAATCCCAAAGTGTTCGTCCAAGGCTTTGATCACCGGGACGATACAATTAGTGGTACAAGAACCATTGGAAACAATGCGGTCATCGGCGGTCAATGCATCATGATTGACCCCGTAAATAACGGTTCTATCCACGTCTTGGCTGGCGGGGTGAGAGAAAAGGACTTTTTTAGCGCCCGCGGCAATATGGGCCTCCCCATCTTGACGCGTACCAAATTTGCCCGTGCAGTCCAAGACAATATCCACATCAAGGTCACGCCAAGGTAAAAGCTGAAGTTCCGGTAAGTGAAGCAGACGAATGCTGTCGGTGGCGACAAACAAGTGTTCTTGGTTATAGGAAACCGGCCAGCCGAACCGACCATGGCTTGAGTCATATTGCAGCAGATGCGCCATCGCCTCTGGCTCTGCGAGCTCATTAATCGCGACCACTTGAATGCGATCGTGCTTGCCACTCTCATACAGGGCTCGCAATACACTGCGCCCTATACGACCAAATCCATTAATTGCGACTCTTAATGCCATGTCCATCGGTGCTCGTTTAACGATGACGCACAGTGTATCTCAAGCACGTAAAAGACGCACGTGTTGTGTGATCTCAACCAAGAGCTGTATACGCTTTGTCTCCTTTCGCCTTGTGATGACTTAAGGCTTGGTAACTCTCCTAAATGCTCGCCTTTGCTATACTTTAATAAACCCCATATGCATCATCTGACTTGCGTTTATCACAATTGCGAATAAAATAGACGTCTAGAAGTTAAAACATCTGAGATGATCGGCGGTGCGCGTTAATACGTATCGTCAGTTTCCCTGATAATCAATGAGAGTGTCACATGGCTAAGCACCTGTTTACCTCAGAGTCCGTCTCTGAAGGCCATCCTGATAAAATCGCAGATCAGATTTCTGATGCTGTTTTGGATGCCATCCTTGAGCAAGACCCCAAAGCACGCGTCGCCTGCGAAACCTATGTTAAAACTGGCATGGTAATGGTAGGTGGGGAAGTGACGACCTCGGCTTGGGTCGACATTGAAGAGCTTACTCGTCAAACCGTTCAAGATATTGGCTATATCCACTCTGATATGGGCTTTGATGCCAACTCTTGCGCGGTATTGAATACCATTGGTAAACAATCCCCAGACATCAACCAAGGGGTTGATCGCGCCGACCCGAAAGATCAGGGCGCTGGCGACCAAGGGATCATGTTTGGCTTTGCCACCAATGAGACCAATGTGCTGATGCCTGCTCCTATTACCTATTCACACCGTTTGGTGGAGCGCCAAGCGCAAGTGCGCAAAGATGGCACCTTAGACTGGTTACGCCCAGATGCGAAAAGCCAGGTCACCTTTGCGTATGACAACGGCAAAATTGCCGGTATTGATGCCGTCGTACTTTCCACACAGCATTGCGACAGTATTTCAACCGAGGATCTGCGCGAGGCGGTGATGGAAGAAATCATCAAGCCTGTGTTGCCGGCGGAATGGCTGACCAAAGACACCAAGTATTTCATTAACCCAACGGGTCGGTTTGTGATTGGCGGGCCAATGGGCGATTGTGGTTTGACAGGCCGTAAGATCATTGTTGACACCTATGGCGGGGCAGCCCGTCACGGTGGCGGGGCGTTCTCAGGAAAAGATCCCTCAAAAGTGGATCGCTCTGCCGCTTACGCCGCGCGCTATGTGGCCAAAAACATTGTTGCCGCAGGCCTTGCCGACCGTTGTGAAATTCAACTGTCTTACGCGATTGGCGTCGCCGAGCCGACGTCCATCATGGTCGAGACCTTCGGCACTGAAAAAGTCGCACCAGCGGTGATCATTAAAGCGGTACGTGAGCACTTCGACTTACGTCCGTATGGTTTGCAAGAAATGCTGGATTTGTTACAGCCTATCTATAAGCAAACGGCTGCGTATGGCCACTTTGGTCGCGACATCTTCCCTTGGGAGAAAACCGACAAAGCGGAGCTGTTGCGCGACTTTGCCAAGCTCGGGTAACCTTAGGCGACTCAGTGCTTTTAAGGGAAGCCTCGGCTTCCCTTTTTTGATCGCAGCAAGGACGACCACTTATGTCTTGTGCTTATGACACCCCAGAAAAATCCGCTCATGCATTACAACAGGCAGCGCTCTCACACGCCCAGCAATGTATTGATGTGGCTAACCAGCAATTGGACACCCAGCTGACCTACCCCGTGGTTGGTTTTACACTGCGGGGCAAGTCGGCCGGTACTGCGCATCCAGCCCAATGGCGCGTCCGGTTTAATCCTGTTCTTTTGCAACAAGCACCCGACACCTTTTTTGACGAAGTGATCCCTCATGAAGTCTGTCATTTGGTCACCTTTGCGTTATACGGTCGGGTGAAGCCGCATGGTCCTGAGTGGCGTTCGTTGATGAACCAGGTCTTTAACGCCCCTGCCAATACCACCCACCAGCTTGATATCAGCGCCGTGCAGGGTAAAACCTTTGCTTACTACTGTGATTGCGGGCCTGTCGCCTTATCCATTCGCCGTCACAATAAAATACAACGCGGCCAAGCCATCTATCGCTGCAACCGCTGCCAACAGCCACTGACACGCAGTGGTGAAGGATCAGAATAGTTTGCTTTTTCGTCCCTCGTCCCCATAGTAGTGACAGAGCCTATCGTCCCTTTGGTCATGTTACACTGAGGGCGACTTGAACATGGAACACGAGCACAATGCGAATTCCTCGAATTTATCACCCAGCACCGTTACCCGAACAAGGCACGGTGATCTTAAGCGATGAAGCGGCGAACCATCTCGGTCGCGTCCTGCGTATGCAGGCAGAGCAGCCCATTTTGCTCTTTGATGGTAGCGGCGCGCAATTTCCTGCCACACTGACACAAGTGAGTAAAAAACAGGTGTCTGCCACCATTACCGCTCGCGAATCATACAGTGTCGAGTCACCACTTGACTTTGAACTAGGCCAAGTGATTTCGCGCGGCGAAAAGATGGAATTTACCATTCAAAAGTCGGTCGAGTTAGGCGTGAATACCATCACCCCGCTTTTGTCAGCTCGCTGCGGCGTCAAGCTCAATGCTGAGCGACTCGAGAAAAAGCGCCAACAATGGCAAAAAATTGCCATTGGCGCCTGCGAACAAAGCGGCCGTAATGTCGTCCCCACCATTAATCCGGTGATCAATCTCTATACATGGTGTCAGCAGACGTTTGAAGGCTTGAAGCTAAACCTGCATCCGCGTGCATCCTACTCTATCAACACGCTTCCCGACGCGCCTCAAAAACTGCGTTTACTGATTGGCCCGGAGGGCGGGTTATCTGATGACGAGATTGCGATGACACGCGAACACAACTTTGAAGAAATCCTATTGGGCCCACGCGTGTTGCGAACAGAAACCGCGGCACTGACTGCCATCACGGCCTTGCAGGTCCGTTTTGGCGACCTGGGTTAACTGGCAAGCAGGAGAAAAATGATGAAAATAGGTATAGTGATGGATCCCATTGAGGCCATCAGTGTGAAAAAAGACTCCACGTTTGCCATGATGCTGGCAGCACAAAAACGCGGCTGGGACCTGCATTACATTCAGATGGATGACATGTCGATGCAGCAAGGTGACCCTTATGCCCGCACTCACAGCGTCACCGTGATGGATAACCCAGAACAGTGGTATCAAATCAAGCAAACGCAAACCCTCGCGCTACGGGAATTTGATGCCATTTTGATGCGCAAAGATCCACCGTTCGATACCGAGTACATTTACGCGACTTACATGCTCGAACGCGCTGAGCAGGCCGGTGTGTTGATTGTGAATAAGCCACAGAGCCTACGCGACTGCAATGAAAAGCTGTACACGGCTTGGTTCCCAGAGCACACGCCCACCACCTTGGTCACTCGCCGCGCTGATGAAATCCGGGCGTTCCAAGCACAACATGGTGACGTGATTTTAAAGCCGCTTGATGGCATGGGCGGCGCCTCGATTTTCCGAGTGAAACAAGGCGACCCCAACTTGGGAGTGATCATCGAAACCCTTACCGAACATGGTCAACGTTTTTGCATGGCGCAAACCTTTGTGCCCGATATCAGCAACGGCGATAAGCGAATTTTGGTTGTTGATGGAGAGCCCGTGCCTTATTGCTTGGCGCGGATCCCCGCTGAGGGTGAAACCCGTGGCAACTTAGCGGCAGGCGGTCGCGGCGAAGCACGTCCTCTGTCAGAGACTGACTGGGCCATCGCGCGCGCCATAGCTCCTACCCTCAAAGAAAAGGGGTTAATCTTTGTTGGCCTCGACGTGATAGGCGACAAATTAACGGAAATCAATGTCACCAGTCCAACCTGTATTCGCGAGATTGATGCCGCGTATGACATTTCTATTGGTGACATGTTAATGGAGGCGATTGCTAGACGCTGCGCCTAAGAAAAGAAGGCGCTCTCTGCGCCTTCATTATCTAAAACATCCATTTTCGCGCATACTCGAAGTACGCGCCCCCACAGGAGACGGCGATATGGATCTGAAAAATCATTTTTTAATCGCGATGCCCAGTATGGCTGATAGCCGTTTTCATCATGGTGTTATTTATGTGTGTGAGCACAGCCATGACGGGGCAATGGGGCTGATGATTAACCACCCGATCAACTTATCAGTGGGAAAAATGCTGGATCAAATTGAGGTCGAGCGACAACTGCCCTTGTCGACTACCACAGAGAGCCTATCTCAACCCGTCCTTTTTGGTGGCCCGGTCTCTGAGGACAGAGGCTTTGTGCTGCACCCTGCAACCTGTGAGTACGGCACCAGTATTCCGCTGTCTGATCAGCTATCGGTCACCACCTCCAAAGACATTCTCTCGATTCTCGGCACCGAGCAACAGCCAGAGCAATTTCTGGTCGCGCTGGGCTATGCCGGCTGGGAGCCGGGCCAGCTTGAGCAGGAATTGGCCGACAATAGCTGGCTGACACTCGAAGCCGACCCCAAGGTCATTTTTGATACCCCCGTTCACCAACGTTGGCAGAAAGCGCTCGATCAGCTCGGCATTGATGCGGCAAACCTTTCTTCACAAGTAGGACATGCATGAACGCACAAACCATTATCGGATTTGATTACGGCGTCAAGAGCATTGGCGTCGCCATTGGCCAATCACTAACCGGCACGGCTCGCCCGCTATGCGCCTTAAAAGCGAGAGACGGGATCCCAAACTGGGATGATATCGAAGCCATACTCAAAGACTGGCAACCCGATTATCTGGTGGTGGGCTTGCCGCTCGACTTAAACGGTCAACCGTTAGAGACCATCACACCGAGAGCAAAGAAATTTGCCAACCGCCTGCACGGGCGTTTCGGCTACCCCGTCGAGCTGCACGATGAACGCCTGTCTACCCGTGAAGCGCGTGCGGATCTTTTTGCCCGTGGCGGTTATAAAGCCCTAGGCAAAGGCGCCGTCGACGCCCAATCTGCGGTGGTGATTATCGAAAGCTGGTTCGAGCGTCAATACACAGATTAACTGGGCGAGATCGCCGCCTGCGGTGCAATCACCCCTTGCTTCTCGAGCTGTGCCATCGCTTGCGCCATCGTCTGCATACCATGCGCGGTACCGGTTTGCATCATGGAGGCGATTTGCGCCACTCTATCCTCTCGGATCAAGTTACAAACCGCTGATGTCACCGTCATAATTTCATAAGCAGCAACACGCTGACCTTGGGTGCTTTTGACCAGTTGTTGAGAAATCACCGCCCGCAGTGAGGACGACAGCATCGAGCGCACCAAGGGCTTATCGCTGCCGGGAAATACATCAATGATACGATCGACACTTTTCGCCGCGCTAGCGGTGTGCAAGGTCGCGAACACCAAGTGCCCGGTCTCTGCCGCGGTTAACGCTAAACGGATGGTTTCTAAATCACGTAGCTCGCCCACTAATATCACATCTGGGTCTTCACGCAGCGCTGAGCGCAAGGCTTGCTGAAAAGACTGCGTATCACGCTTGACCTCGCGCTGGTTCACCAAGCTTTGCTCGGACGGATGGATAAATTCAATCGGATCTTCGATAGTCAGAATATGCTTTTGTTGGTGATGGTTAATCTGCGCAATCATCGCCGCCAGTGTGGTCGACTTCCCCGAGCCTGTCGGCCCAGTCACCAACACCAAACCTTGATGTAGCAAAGCCAGCTCACTGAAAAGTGGCGGCGCGGATAAATCCTCTAGCCTTGGTACGGCGGTGGGCACCACACGAAAGACCGCCGCACAGCCATGTAGCTGGTGGAACGCATTAACGCGAAAACGCGCCACCGAGTTTAGTTCAAAGGAAAAGTCGACTTCCCATGTGTTGTCAAAAACATGCTGCTGCTCAGGGCCCATCACTGCCAGTACCAGTTCCCGCACGGCTTGGTGGCTCAGCGGTGGCAGACTAAGCTTGCGCATATCGCCATCTACCCGCACCATAGGCGACACCCCCGCAGAAAGATGTAGATCTGACGCGCGATGCTTTACACTAAACGCAAGTAGCTCATTAATATCCATTCATTTTCCTTGCAGAATCCGGTATGTGTCATATTAAGAACAATATTCAACAGGTCAGGGAACAGATAGACCACGCAAGCCAAAAATGCGGCCGACTCGCCGACTCAGTGCAATTAATTGCAGTCAGCAAAACCAAGCCTATCGAGGCGATCGCAGATGCCATCGCCGCGGGGCAACGGGCGTTTGGGGAAAATTACGTGCAAGAAGGGGTGGAAAAGGTCGAGTATTTTGCCGAGCATCCCCCCGCGGCACCGATCGAATGGCACTTTATTGGTCCCATTCAGTCCAACAAAACACGGTTAATTGCAGAGCACTTTGACTGGGTGCATTCTGTCGATCGGTTGAAGATTGCTAAACGCCTGAGCGAGCAGCGTCCGACCCATTTACCGCCGCTCAATGTCCTGGTACAAGTCAATACCAGTGGCGAGGCATCAAAGTCGGGCTTATCCGTGGATAACGCCATCGCCCTCATTGAAGATATCCGAGCCCTACCCGGCCTGAATGTCAGAGGATTGATGTCTATTCCACAGCCTGAGACGGACTATCAGCGACAATGCGCCGCGTTTGAGCCTTTATCCAATGCGTTTCATGCCCTCCGTGAGCAGACGCCCGATATCGATACCTTATCGATGGGCATGAGTGGTGACATGGAAGCGGCGATTGCGTGTGGTAGCACCATGGTGCGTGTCGGCACCGCAATTTTTGGCGCGCGAGACTATCGCTAACAAAGCGGTCGTGATAAACCCCAAATAATGACGAGAACAACAGGAACGCTTTTCATGGAACATCGCTCCCTTACCTTTATTGGCGCCGGTAATATGGCGCGATCTATCATAGCTGGCCTGGTGAATGCAGGCTATCCCACTAAAGCGATAACGGCCTCATCACCCAGCGCTCACCCTGACGACGTGCTGAGCACGGATTATGGCATCCAAACCACCCGTGATAACTTGCATGCCTGCCAAGCAGCAGACGTCATTGTCTTGGCGGTCAAGCCACAATTAATGGCGCAGGTTTTAAGCGATTTATCGGCCGTCGATTGGTCATCAAAATTGGTGATCTCAATTGCAGCCGGCATCAGTACTCACCGTCTGTGCGAGATGGCAGGTACCACACTTAACCTAGTACGTGTGATGCCGAATACACCGTCTCTTGTCGGACAAGGAATGAGCGGGTTATTTGCGTCGAGCCAAGTCACTGACGCAGATAAACGCTATGCCACTGCATTGATGGAAGCCGTCGGCGAAGTCTGCTGTGTCGACGAGGAAGCAAAAATGAATGGTGTGATTGCCGCTGCAGGCAGCGCACCGGCATACTTCTTTCGCTTTATGGAGGCGATGCAGCAAGAAGCTATCCGCCAAGGCTTTAGCGACGAGCAAGCCAGGCAGCTGGTTCAGCAAGCCGCAAAAGGCGCGGCAGAAATGGTTGTCAGCAATACGGACACAACCATTGGCCAATTGCGTGAGCAGGTCACCTCAAAAGGCGGCACAACCGCTGAAGCACTGCGCGTTTTCGACCAACATGGTATTGGCGATATAGTGGCACAGGCCATGCAGGCGGCAGTCAGCCGCGCCGAGCAAATGGAACAAGAATTTTAATCACTAAGGCAACGATATGAATGCAATGACCTTTCTGATCAACACCGCGTTTGATCTTTACATCATGGTGGTGCTGCTACGCGTTTGGCTACAATGGGCGCGCGCAGACTTTTACAACCCCTTCTCTCAATTTATCGTCAAAGCGACCCAGCCTGTGGTTGGCCCGTTGCGTCGTATGATCCCGGCACTCGGGGGGTTGGATCTGGCAACGGTGCTGTTTGCTTACTTACTCATGGTGGCCAAATTTGTGGTACTGGATTTAGTCGCCGGTAACCCCTTCGCGATGAGTTCAGGCATGTTCCTCTTCTCCGCCATCGCCTTACTGAAAGCCGCGGGTAAGTTGCTGTTCTGGGTGCTGATCCTGCGCGCTATTTTGAGTTGGGTCAGCCAAGGCAACAACCCAGTAGAGTATGTTTTTCACCAACTGACCGAGCCCGTGTGCGCGCCAGTACGCCGTATTATTCCTCCACTCGGTGGGCTCGATCTCAGTATTCTGGTGATCTTTATCGCGCTCCAATTTATCAATATGCTTATCGGCGATTTTATCGGCCCGATTTGGTATGCCCTGTAAGCGAATCGCCACGCGCTAAGTCACCCTCGACTTATCGCCATAGCTTGCACCGCTTACGGGCTTTCACGGGTGCCAACGATGTACGGCGGATCGTACTCAGGCACCCGTACGTATTGATAGCGACCCTCACTTCGCTTTATCACAAGGAAAGATTATGCGTCAGATAATTGCAGCGCTCAGCGTCATATTAACCGTGGCTATCTCCCCAGCATGGGCAGGTCAGTTTAAAGAAATCGGTGAGTTGGAAGTGCATTACAACACGCTCTCGACCACTTTCTTGACGCCCGAAATCGCTCAGCAGTACGACATTACCCGGAGTGGCTATCGAGGCTTGGTCAACATTGCCGTTCTCGATACCATGCAACTGGGAAAACCGGCGATTGCCGCCGAGGTCACCGGACAAGTAAAAAACTTGGTCGGAAACAGTCGTGATCTAGACTTTACCGAGATCAGAGAAGGTGACGCGATCTATTATATCGCTACCTTCGCCGCCGATGATGAAGAGACGTATCGCTTTCACATCGATCTCAACGCCGAAGGAAACCGCAATGCGTCCTTTGACTATAATTATACGTTTTACGTCGATGCCCCGTAGTCGGGCTATAACCCAATAGGTAACTGTGATGAAGAAAGTTGTGTTGGCCACTGGGAACGCAGGCAAAGTAAAAGAAATGGCGGGACTGCTCGACGAATTTGGTTTCGACGTCCTGCCACAAAGTGACTTTGCCGTTGAAGAGGCGGATGAAACAGGCACCACCTTTATCGAAAATGCCATCATTAAGGCGCGTCATGCGGCCAAAGTGACCGGCCTCCCCGCCATTGCCGATGATTCAGGTTTAGAAGTCGATGCGTTAAACGGTGCGCCGGGCGTGTATTCTGCCCGCTACGCCGGTGAAACAGCCAGTGATACGGACAATGTCGCTAAACTGTTAGAAGCTTTGCATGATACAGACAATGATGGACGCCAGGCTCGCTTCCATTGCGTGTTGGTTTATATGCGCCATGCGAATGACCCAACACCACTGGTCTGTCACGGGGTGTGGGAAGGGCAAATCGCTCAAGCACCGCAAGGGGACAACGGCTTTGGCTACGATCCCGTGTTTTTACCTGCCGATCAGCAGTGTACCGCAGCAGAAATGCCCGCTTCCGAGAAAAAACAACGTTCTCACCGCGGACAAGCACTTAACGCCCTGTTCCAAGCCTTAAAAGCGTCGCAATAAGCCATGATCCCATTGAGTCTGTATGTACACATTCCTTGGTGTGTACAAAAATGTCCCTATTGCGACTTTAACTCGCATACCCAAAAAGGTGAGATCCCGGAAGAGGATTATATTGATGCGCTGCTCGAGGATTTGGATACTGATCTTGCCGCCTACCCTTCAGTCATCACGCGCACATTGCATTCAATCTTTATTGGAGGCGGCACACCAAGCTTGATGTCACCTCCACAGATAGCACGTCTGTTGGATGGCATTAAGGCACGCCTTCCCGTCAGTGATAGCCTGGAAGTGACCATGGAAGCCAACCCTGGCACCGTGGAGGCCGATAAGTTTATCGGCTACCGACAAGCAGGCGTTAACCGGATTTCTATCGGGGTGCAGAGCTTTTCTGCTGATAAGCTCGAACGCTTGGGGCGCATTCATGGCCCTGGAGAAGCAGAGCGGGCCGCCCACCTTGCCCATCAAGCGGGATTAAATAGCTTTAACCTTGATTTGATGCATGGTTTGCCCAACCAGTCAGAGCAAGAGGCTCTGAGTGACTTAGAAAAAGCGATTGCACTTAAGCCGCCACATCTGTCTTGGTACCAGTTGACCATCGAGCCCAACACCCAGTTTTACTCCAAACCACCCACTCTGCCAGAAGAAGATACCTTGTGGGACATTTTTGATCGCGGGCATCAGCTGCTTACCGACGCTGGCTACGTACAATACGAGACATCCGCCTACAGCTTACCCGGTCATCAATGCGCCCATAACCTCAATTACTGGCGTTTTGGTGACTATTTGGGCATAGGTTGTGGCGCCCACGGCAAACTCACCTTACCCAATGGCGATCAGCCTCGCCTGCTTCGAACGGTGAAAGTGAAGCATCCGCGCGGCTACCTCGATCCACAAAAAGCCTATCTCACTGATAGCCAGTGGGTGAAAGAGACGGATCTCGCGTTTGAGTTCTTTATGAATCGGTTTCGTCTGCTCGAGCCTTGCCCGAAAGCCGAGTTTGTTGCCCGTACCGGGTTGCCCCTCGATCATCTCAGCCACCCTTTGACGCAAGCCCTTGAGCAAGGTCTGCTCGCGGAGTCCGAGACACATTGGCAAGTAACCGCTAAAGGTAAGCTCTTTCTCAACGATCTTTTGGCCATTTTTTTAACTGACTAGTGCAACAAACTGTGTGTTAAGGTGCCTATTGTTTAGGYACCTTTACCTGCCCAGCGGCGATTGGCCGTTTGACGGCAAGTAAAGTCCGCCCGACTCACTCAACCAGCCTAAGAGGGATACCCTGTGACTTCGTCATTTCGTGTCGAGCCGAAACATTGGACTTTAATCGCTGCGCTGATCATCGCAGCCTATGCGTGCTATTTACTTATCGAGCCCTATATTGGTGCAATCGTTCTCGCGTTTATTGTCTCTTTGCTCTTTTTCCCTCTTCATAAACGTATTGAAGATCGCATTGGGCAACGCCCAAACACGGCGTCGGTGATATCTTGTGTCTTAATCACCTTTATCATCATCATTCCCCTCACCGTGGTAGCGGGAGCGATAATCGAGCAAGGCGTGAGCTTTTTTACACGCAGTTACGAATGGCTTAATAACGGTGGCGCAAAACAGTTACTCAACAACCCACAAATACAATCGTCACTGCATTTTCTCAACCAATGGCTGCCATTTGATTTAATTGACCCACAAGAAACGGTGAAAAAGCTGGCCGCTTGGATGTCTTCTTTCAGTGGCCAAATGCTCGAATTCAGCTCCAAGGTATTAGGGGATGTGACCGATTTTTTCATCACCTTTATGCTGATGTTGTTCGTTCTGTTTTTCTTGCTCCGCGATCACGACAGCATTATCCATACGCTCCGCCACGTGATCCCCTTATCACGCAGCCAAGAAGATCAGTTATTGGATGAGGTGGAAAAGGTGGCCAAGTCTGCCGTGCTTGGGTCCTTTCTCACCGCCTTGGCGCAAGGGGCCGCAGGCGGCTTGGCGATGTGGGCCGTGGGCCTGCCAGCGCTATTTTGGGGCACCATGATGGCGTTCGCCTCCTTTATTCCTGTGGTCGGCACCGCGCTCATCTGGCTGCCAACCGTGCTTTATTTGGTGGCCACGGGCGATTGGCAATGGGCGGTAGCCTTACTGATATGGAGTGTGGTGGTGGTCGGCTCCATCGATAATCTCCTCCGCCCCTTCCTCATGCAAGGCAACTCGGGGATGAACACCCTGCTTATTTTCTTCTCACTGTTAGGTGGCTTGCATCTGTTTGGCTTGATGGGACTGATTTATGGCCCGATTATTTTCTCCATCACCTTAGTGCTATTTCGTATGTATGAAATCGAGTTTGAGCGCTTTCTTGACCGACAAGACAACGCATAAGCACGCTGATATTGGCCTGGTGCGCGCTTTGTGGGAAAATCCCCGTCAGCGCGCCCCTCGACCAAACGCGACCTATCAGTCACAGTAACCGAAGAGAAATACCATGGCCCTCACGGCTCCTAGCGAGATTGCCCAACGTCACCTCACGCTGTTTGAAAACAAACATGTTCTATTAGCTGGTGAGCTAGAAGATAACTTTGCTCAGCAGTTACTGCCTCATGCCTCGCAAGTGTCTGTCTTTACGACCCATCATGGCTACGCCTCACGAATGGCAAATACCGATGTGAAGGTCCATGAAGGGGCTGAATATGTGGGTGAGAGCTCAGTTGATTTGGTGCTTTTCTACTGGCCTAAGTCAAAAGCGGAAGCCGATTTTCTTCTCGCGATGCTCACACATCGTCTCGGTGCCAATGTCGACTGGGTCGTGGTGGGTGAAAACCGCAGTGGCGTTAAAAGCATCGAAAAACGTTTTGCCCCGTATGGCCAAGTGATCAAACAAGACTCGGCACGCCGATGCAGCCTGTATCATGGCCAATGTACGTTACCGGCGGCATCGTTTAACCTAGCGGATTGGTTTCACGACTACCCACTCCAAGTAGAGAATCAATCACTCACTGTTCGTGCTCTACCCGGTGTGTTTAGCCACAAAAGTCTTGATGATGGCACGGCCTTATTACTCAAGCACCTGCCCAATATGCACGGTGATGTGATTGATGTCGGCTGTGGCGCAGGCGTCATCGGCTCGGTAATACTGGCTACCCACCCAAGCTGTACGGTCACCTGTGTTGATGTGAATCATTTAGCCGTTGCATCAACCCAAGCGACCCTCACGGCCAATGGGCTCAAAGGCTCTGTTTTTGCCTCAGACATGTTAGGTGCCGTCAGTGGACAGCAGTTTGATGCCATTATTAGCAATCCACCGTTCCATGAAGGACTCGAGACGTTTTACCAGGCTACTGAGTCATTGCTGGAAAGCGCGCCTCGCTATCTGCGCCGTCACGGCCAATTGGTGATCGTCGCCAACAGCTTCTTACGTTACCCCCCGATTATTGAAAAAGGGCTCGGTCAGTGTGATACCCTCGCCAAAACCCGTCGATTCGCCGTTTATCATGCGCAAAAAGCACGCTAGTGGCTGACAACACCATCGAGCAGTGGGTTAACACACATATAAGACTTGATACCTGACAGCAGATCACAGTTTTGACTCATCGGACGTGTTAGCGTCTTCTCTCTCGCGGCTGCCTTTTGGCAGCCGTTTGCGATTCAAGCCCGCGTGATCAGAGAGAGGTATTCACAGCGTGCAAATGGATATGGGTTACTCGACGCGTCTTCAACGCCGCTTGGGATGGCGATAAAGTCGACCTAGCAGAAAAAAGTGGCTTATGGCGTGTTTATCAGGATAAAGGCAGCTTCCAAACAAGAACCTTGGATAAGTACCTGCACGTAGAAACCGTCCCCAAAACACCACGTTGGCGAAATGTAGTGCGCACACTCGACTTTGTCCTCAAGCATACCAGTGAGCAATCACCTCACTATCAGTCATTAAAACAGGCCCAATCCGATATCCAGAACTGGGTGAGCCAAGACAAAGGCCGTCGTTGACATTGTCATTGCGGGTAAGCTGCCTTATAGTGATTCAAACCCTTAATCGCTAGGTCTTAATGGCGCTTTCTCTTCCTCAACTGCGAGTGTTTTTAACCATCGTGCAAGAGGGCACGATCACCGCCGCGGCGAAAAAACTGTTTCTCAGTAAACCGGCGGTCAGTATGGCACTCGCCGAATTAGAAAGTCAGCTCGGTTATCCCTTGTTTGATCGACGCGGCAACCGGCTTCACCTTAATGATCAAGGCGCGGCGCTTATCCCTAAAGCGGATGAGTTGCTGATCCGTAGCGATGAAATTAGCGCCGCATTGAAAGACGACAGCCAATTGATTGGCTGCCTACGATTAGGGGGAAGCGATACCGTGGGTAATCAGCTTTTACCCACACTGATTAGCGATTTTCGCCATGCGACCTCGCATCAACAGCAAACACTGATGATTGCCAACAGCCAAGAGATCATTGATCGCCTTCAACACTTCGAGCTGGATGTTGGATTGGTAGAGGGTGAAATACTGCACCCCGATTTACTGCAAATGCCGTGGCTAAGCGATCAGATGGTCGTGGTATGTCACCCAGATCACCCACTTGCGAGTCAAACGTCGTTAAGTGTGGGGGCTCTCGACGATCAAACCTGGCTGATCCGCGAACCAGGTTCAGGCACGCGTGAGCACTTTCTCTCACGCCTTGCACCTCGCTTCGAGCGCTGGCATCTTTCTTTTGAGCTCAATACCACCGAAGCGATTTTAAATGCTGCGAGTGCCGGGTTAGGCCTCGCGTACCTGTCTAAGCTCTCCGCTCAGCACGCCATTGCCGATGGTCGAGTCGTTGCCCTCGCACTCCCTTTGCTATTGTCTCGGCGCTATTGGCTCGTGCGCCACAAAGATAAATATCAGTCAGGTCTACTCTCCCGCTTCTGGGATTTCTGCTTACACTGGCAACCTCAACCCCATTCTTCTACTTAACCAGCAATCACCATGCGACAGATACAAAAAAAGCCCCGACCGTCAGGTCAGGGCTTGGTATTTTCTTATCAAAGTCTTACGCATATCTGCTTTGATGATTAAATTGCGTGCTATGCGTAGGGAGTTTTGAAGCGAGACGCGCAGTGTATGCCAATACATGAGCATCATCGTTATCAAAAGCATCGAGCAATCAGCAAGATAAGCGTTTTTGCCTTCAGATTTTTCCAAAAATCTGAAAACAAGAAAGCAAGCCTGGCGATGTCCTACTCTCACATGGGGAGACCCCACACTACCATCGGCGCTGCTTCGTTTCACTACTGAGTTCGGCAT
>NZ_MUES01000028.1:0-33812 GCF_001995745.1 Salinivibrio sp. ML323
GAGCAAAAGCGAGTGCTAATCTGTATAGCTTGGTGATGACATGCCGTGCCAATGACATCAATCCCTATTATTACTTCCGGCACCTGTTCGCTGAATTACCCAAGCGGTCGCCATCGGACGATATGTCAGATCTGATGCCATGGTGTGTGGATCTCAGTGATGTCGAGTAGGCGTTCACCGGTTTATTAACCGCTTACCTTGCGAAAGAGCCCAACAAGCAGCTAACCGATGGGTATTTGATTAAGGCGTTGTTAGCCTACACCCATCAATTAGTTGATAAACCAATATTCAATGCCCACTCTCGCGGAGAAGATCTCTACCAGGGGATCTGTATTTACATTCAAGAGCATTACCAGCAAGCCCTTTCGCGTGCGGATATTGCCGCGCATTTCCACATCAGCCCGAGCCACCTGTCACGTTTATTTAAACAATATGGCCATATGACACTGGCAGATTACATTGTGTGGGTGCGCATTGACCGAGCCAAATTTATGTTGATGCGTTATGAGTTCCGATTAGTCGATATTGCCTGTCGTTGTGGGTTCAATGACGTGAACTATTTCTGCCGCGTGTTTAAAGCGAGAACGGGCAAGACCCCTTCTGAATATCGACGGCTCAGTCATCAATCCTGATCTAAGGCGGCATCTAGCATCGCAATTTGGGTAGGAATATCATTGCAGTGTATCAGCCAGCGCCGGAATGCGGATGAAGACAAACGGCGAGACAGGCGGCTGATGGCGCGTAGTATCGGACGCTCGATGTCGCTGGGGATCGCGATCGCAATACACAGTGAAACCGATTCTTGATKCAACCAGGTCATCGCAGGGTGGCAGCGAGTCATTATGATGGCGGGATGAGGGACGCTGCTATCAATAATATGAGGGAGTGCAACCTGATCGCCAAGGTAAGTGGATGAATGTGCTTCTCGTGCCATAAAAGCCGCATAAGCTTGCATTGATGTGTCTTTTTCCGCGACGCGTTCAACGATCTCCCTAAACAGCGATTCACACTGTGTCGCTTGGGTGTGTAATCCTTCAACGCGCAGATTTGGATGCGCGAAGCGCGATGGCGTGTCTAACGGATTGTTTGCGGCAGCAGTAAAGGCAGAGGTGCTGAGTAAATGCCAGTGCTTACTGACGTACTCAGCGAGCACTAAGCACATTAGCTCGGCATCTACTCCCTCAATCAGAAGCAGGCAAATATCATTGGGCTGGGTGCCCGTGGCAAGCATGGATAAGGTGTCGGTGGTCGCTGCTGTGCAGTCTTTGCTGACATTCACAAAGGTGCTTTTTCCACTAAACAGTGAGCATAGCCTTGCCAACTCGCTCATTTGCCAGCTGACTAAACCTTGCAGCGGCGCCGAAAAGCAAACAAATGCGCCCGTCATAGGGAAAGTTGCGTTTGTAGCGCCGCTTTCGCATCCGTGAGAACGTCTTCCATGGCAAGGCGAACAATGGTTGAGTGACTCAACCTTTCTGCTTTTTCTAGCTCGATATCAGAGACAATAACCACGCACTCTGCTTTCATGATCTCATCGAGTGATAAGGCATTTTCAATCCCCATCGCCCCTTGGGTTTCCACCTTTATCTGAATACCAAGACTTTTGGCGGCTTTCTCAAGCTGCTCAGCCGCCATGTAAGTGTGGGCGATACCTGTCGGACAAGCGGTAATTGCGACGATGTTGTTCATAGTGGTTGAAACGTCATTGTTGGTTGAGTAGTTAGAATCCCCCAGTGCTTGCATTGAGGTTCTTGCTTTTTCTGTACTCTATGTTCCGTCATCGGTATCCGGGATCTTGAATATGGAGAAGAGACTAGACGCTTCGCTTCTAGAAATTAGAAAAAGCTAAAAGCGGCTCATAAAATCGTCTCTAGCCTATCTCCCCATCCCAAACAGTACCGTCTTCACTGTCAACGCCAGGATCTTAAGCTCCATTTTCCAATTCTGGTGTTTGATGTAATACACATCATATTTATGCTTCCAAATCGCATCTTCTACAGAGGCACCATAAGGGTATTTCACCTGCGCAAGGCCGGTGACGCCGGGTTTTACTGCATGGCGGAACCGGTAGTAGGGGATCGACTTTTCTAACTCTGCAATAAACACCTCGCGCTCAGGGCGCGGGCCCACCAGTGACATCTCGCCTTTAAACACATTAATCAGCTGCGGTAGCTCGTCGATGCGGGTTTTACGAATAAAATTGCCCACTTTGGTCACACGCGCATCGTTTTTGGTTGCCCACTGAGCGCCGTGCTTTTCAGCATCGTTGCGCATGGAGCGAAACTTAATTACCTCAAATTCGCGGTTATATTGCCCCGTGCGGGTTTGTTTAAAAAACACTGGGCCGGGCGATTCAAGTTTGATAAGCAGTGCGGTCAGTAAACCAATAGGCAAAGCGAACAAACCAATACAGACTGCAAAGAAAAGATCAATCGCGCGTTTTTCGCGGCTGTTTTTGCGCACAGAGAGAATAGAAAAGGCTTTTTGGTGCAAAAAATAGCCGCTGTGGAGCAGTTCAGTTTCTGTGTAGCCTAGGGTGCGATCAAAATAGCTCACTAATGGCTCTACCCAAGCGCCAAGCTCGGTGGCGCCAATAAGAAACTGCTGCTGCTCACCGGATAGAAATGAGCTTCTAAAGTGACATAAGGTTTTGCCATTAAAGTCACGGATATCATAACAGTTGATACAGGCATTGATTTCGGGATGGCGATCTAACAATTCACTGAGTTTGGCGACATCGTCATCGGGGCAAAATACAAACAGCGAGCAGTGGCTGTAGTCACGCTGTGCGTGTTGCCATTGGTAAGCTGCCGCAGCGGTTGGCGCTTCGTTTAGATGCGATGTATCCATCTCGCGGGTTTGAATCTCGTTTTGTAAGGTATCTGTCATAATTATTAACTTACTAGCCAATTTACGAGGTTGGTTTTTAGTTGCAGCTTATTCAATCAGCGATGTCCGAGTTCATTTTTTGACGCTGTGAGCAGAACTGCTGACCGCATGTATTACATCGACTAATGATAACACACTGAGTGCTATTCCGAGCTATGAACTCAGGAAAGTACTCAGTGAAAGCGTCACTATTCGATCTATGCGTACCCATTCGGGTTTTTCGACTGCCAGCGCCAAGTATCCTCAACCATAGTTTGTAAATCGCGTGTCGCCTTCCAACCCAAGTGGGCTTCAGCATAAGTCGGATCAGCGTAGCATTCGGCGATGTCACCGGCGCGGCGGGGTTTAATTTCGTAAGGGATCGAGCGCTTCGCCGCGGCTTCAAAGGCATGCACCATTTCCAGCACACTGTTGCCTTGGCCGGTGCCGAGGTTAAAAATATGAGTGCCAGGTTGATGAGTCATTTTATCCAGCGCGGCTAAATGCCCATCGGCCAGATCGACTACATGAATATAATCACGTACGCCGGTGCCGTCAGGCGTGTCGTAATCGTTGCCAAATACGCCCAGCTTCTCACGTCGGCCCACCGCTACTTGTGCCACAAAAGGCAGCAAGTTATTGGGTGTGCCTTGTGGATCTTCGCCCAATAATCCCGATTCATGCGCACCGACGGGGTTAAAGTAACGTAGCAGGGTAATGCTCCAATCTGGATTGGCATGGTGAAAGTCCTGCAGGCATTCTTCCACCATTAACTTGCTTCGGCCATAGGGGTTAGTGGCCGAGGTGGGGAAGTCTTCTGTGATTGGCACCGATGCAGGATCGCCATAAACGGTGGCGGACGAGCTGAAAATGAGCGATTTGACGTTAGCCGCTTGCATTTCATTCACTAGGTTTAAGGTGCCGGCGACATTGTTGTCGTAGTATTTCAGTGGCTTTTCAACTGACTCACCCACGGCTTTTAATCCGGCAAAGTGGATCACACTGTCAATACTGTATTCAGCAAACACACGCTTTAAGAACGCACTGTCGCGGATATCGCCTTGCATAAAAGCCGGTCGCACGCCAGTGACTTGCTCAATTCGCTCGAGCACCATTTGTTTGCTATTGCATAGGTTATCGATAACAACAGGCGTGTGGCCTTGCTCAATCAGTTGAATGCAAGTGTGGCTGCCGATATACCCCGTGCCACCGGTGACGAGTACTTTCATGTTTTATCTGCTTAGTTTGTTACTCAGAGCTACCAATATGGACGACAGAATACGGAATATGGAGTGAGAAGGGAAGAGCTGGGAAAGAGACGAGACGCTTCGCTTCTAGAGACGAGAGACGAGAGACTAGAAACTAGATAGAGCAGATCGTGCTTGCATTGGGGCTCTTGCTCTTTCTGTACTCTGTATTCCGTCATCGGTATTCGGGATCTTGTATCTACAGGGCCTGTCACGATCCTTGCGAATTTTAACCACTAATGTCCGATGGCGCCGTGCAACGGGCGCGCAGCTGGCTTGGGTATTCATGATTCACATCGTGCTGGCGCTTATGCCGACCTACGCCAATGGTGCCATTAGTGCTTGTCCGACCTTGATTCGGGATATTGAATACGGCGAAGGTCGGGAAGCAGTTCCCAGGCCCTAGGGGAAGAGCGGAAAGCAGTTCCTAGGACCTAGGCCCTAGGAACTTTACCTACAGCACGATACGCTTTTTCCGTAATCCGTAATCCGTAATCCGTAATCCGTAATCCGTAATCCGTAATCCGTAATCCGTAACCCTCGAACCGTGATCTTTCCCATCCTTTTTTAACCTATCTTTAGCCAAGCGACAAAAACTGGTGGTTTTGCGTGCGCTTGGGTGGGTTTTTACTTTAAATGTCATCTTGTCTCTGTAGAATACGGCAGACATTACAGATGCACCGCTGGGCATGTTGGCCTGGCGAGAATGCCTACTGGATAACAGCGGACGTTAACAAGGCATGAGACGAGCAAAAATAACAATGCAGCATACAATCAAACACCAAGGTGGCGCTTGCGGTCGTATTGTCGGCGATGGTTGGCGTTATCTGGTGTGGTGGCTGGCTTTGGTCACAGCACCGCATGCGCTTGCCTCGCCTTGGCTTGCGCCGAATGATCCTTTTTTACGTGCCGATCTTACCGCATTGTCCGATGCCGGTGAATTACTTGCCCCGATTAATCACTACCCGTTACGCTGGTCGAGCTTTTACGATGAGGTGGCGCCAAAACGCCAGTTCACTCACGACGATACACGCCAATCGATGCTGAATACTGCCCGCCAACATGTCCGCTACCGGGCGTATGCCGCTAAGTTTAATCGCGCCCCCATTGGCTTTGATCTCCAGTGGGCCAATGAGCCCGCAACATCATTGAGTTATGGTGATACCCCGCGCCATGAGTGGCTGGTGGGGACGTATTACCAACATATGCGCAATCGCTTTGCCTTTAAGGTGGCAAACCAATACCGCCGTGATGCTAATGGCGACAAGGAATATACCTGGCAAGGCTCATATTTAGCGTTAAATGAAGGGCGTTGGCTGTTTACCGTGGGACAACTTGAACGCTGGTGGGGGCAAGGTTGGCRACATAATCTGATTTGGGGAAACCAATCGGCCCCTGCCACCAGTGCCTCGCTGAGTTATTTGGGCCAGGTCAATCCTGTGTTAGGTTATTGGTCGTTTGAGACTGTGTATCAGTTACCGGAAAAAACCGGATACGATGGCCATTGGGCGGGGCGTTTGGTGAGCCAGCCATTGCCGGCGTTTCAGTATGGTGTGACCTATCAGCGTTGGACAAACCCGGATAGCAGACGTGAAGAAAGTGAACAATGGGCCTGGGATGCTAAATTAGCATTGCCAGCTGGCACATTGCCGTTTGCGCATGCACTTTATGGTGAGCTTGCCAGTGATTATAAAGGTAATGAGCTTGCGGCCAGTCTAGTGGGCTGGAGCGGGCAAACAGAGCTGGCCGGACAAAGCGTGCGTGTGGTGCTTGAGCGTCAGCAAACGCATACTGGGTTTGAGACGGATTTACGCACTACGCCTGGTGTCGATCAGGCGGTGTCATCAACGCAGTTAAGTGGCAATAGCACCACTTATGGGTTGGCAGAAAGCCACTCGGCGGCTGCGTATGTGCAGCTGGCCAACGATCATGCCATAGCATTCACGGTGGCAGAGCGTGAGGCTGAGGATCAGCAATGGCAGCATGTGGATGTGAGTTATCGCTTACCAGCCTTTACTGGCATGGTAACACTAGGGGCCAGTCGCACGGATGGCGACGCGCCAAACAATGAACAGGATACAACGCGCTACTGGGTGAAGTATCAGCTGCGCTTTTAAGCTGACTCGGCAACCCTGACCGTTAAATAACAATAAAGATGGATTAGATTAAGTATGTTGGTGCTTTCATCATTCAAACCTCACAGACTGGCACGACACTGGCGAACAGCCGCTTGTTTGTTCACCCTGTGTTTTTCTTCGCTGACTGTCTCTACGGCCAGTGTTGCTGCGACCCCAACCGCGGCGCAAATGGCGCAATTTAAAAATTTGCCTAAGGCACAACAAGAGCAGCTTGCCCGCCAATATGGCGTTGATTTATCCGCGTTGGAGTCGGCGAATAATAACGGCAATGATGATAAGCAGCCTGCGCCGTCAACGCCAACAAGAATTGGTGGCACAGATAACGCCAACAGCACGAAACGCACCAGTTCGGCTAACAAGGGCGATGACGCGCAAGCCCTTAAACCTTTTGGTTACGACTTTTTAGCGGGTAACTCGGCCTCAATCAACACCTTTGAGGATTTACCGTTGCCCAGTGATTATTTGGTGGGCCCAGGCGATACCTTAGATATTCAAGTGTTTGGTAAAGAGAACCAAGAATACACCTTAACGGTAAAGCGCAATGGGTTTATCCATTTCCCTAAATATGGCCCGATGCAGGTTGCCGGGCAAACCTTCGGCGGGGTGCGCGCACAGATCAAAGCGATGTTTGCCGAGCGTGTGATTGGGGTGGATGTGAGCGTTGATATTGGTGCGATGCGTACCATGCAGGTGTATTTATCTGGCGATGTGAAGCAACCTGGCGCGTATAACGTTAATGGTCTCACCACCATTACCCAAGCGTTGCTTGCTGGGGGCGGGATTAAGCCAAGTGGCTCTTTGCGTGATGTTCAGTTAAAGCGCAATGGTACAGTGATTGCTGAGCTGGATTTATACGATTTATTACTCGCCGGCGACAGCAGTGATGATGTGCGCTTGTTAAAAGGCGACACCTTGTTTGTGCCATCGCGTGGGGCGCAAGTAGCTGTAGATGGCGAAGTTTTGCGCCCGGCCCTTTATGAATTGCGTAGCAATCATACCTTGGCCGACGTGGTGAATATGGCCGGCGGCGCGCTGCCTGAAGGTTATTTATCGAGCGTGAGTGTAAAACGCGTGACTGAATCTGGGGTGAAGCAATTTAGCCTAGATATGACGCAAGCGAGTGGGCAAAACTTTCGCATAAAAAATGGTGATGCGATTCAAATTGCGAAGAGCAATGATGCGCTCGATGATGCGGTGATCCTTCGCGGCGAGGTGGCGCGTCAGGGGGCCTATCATTTTGCCCCTGGGATGGCGGTGGCCGATCTGGTGACCGATACCAAGCGTGACTTAAAACCGAATGCGGACCTTGACTATGCGCTGGTCGTACGTGAAATCGATGCCGAGCGTCACATTCGTGTGTTGCAGTTTGATTTGGGCAATGCGATTACTTCGCCTAGCTCGGTAGATAACCTGCCGCTTAAAGCGCGTGATCAGGTGTTTGTCTTTAGTAATGGCATTGATAGCAAATTTTGGGATCAGGTCGATTTTGATGGGTTAGATGATCAACGTGCCAACCAACAGGCACGTCGGCAAGCAACCAATAATGCGAGTATGCAGAGCGGGAACGCTTATGCGACGGCTACACAAATTGACCCTGAAACCGGTGCTGAAGTGTCAAACGCACAGCAGCAAACCGAGCAAAAACTGGCTCAGGTGATCAGTGAGCGTAATGACGAGGAAGAACGATCGTTGCGCGAGCAGGAGCTTGAACCGATTATTGAACGCTTAAAAGAACAAGCCAATAACCGTTACAATGCGGCGATTGTGGAATTAAGCGGCGCGGTTAAATACCCCGGCGTGTACCCATTACCTGAAAACGCGCGCTTTGAACAGTTGCTGGCCGCTGCCGGTGGTTTAACGGAGGCCGCGTATTTAAAACAAGCCGAGATCACGCGTCGCGAGGTGATTGATGACCGACTCACCGTGCGCCACTATCCGATTAATGTGGCCAACGTATTGAACGGAAAAGGACACGCACTGAACATTCGATCGCAAGATCGGATCAATATTAAAACCAAGCCAAATTGGCATAAAAACAACACCATAGAGCTGCAAGGTGAAGTGCGCTTCCCTGGGGTATATGCGTTTGAGCGCGGTGAAACCATTCAAGATGTGATTGAACGTGCCGGCGGTTTAACCGAGTTTGCTTATCCCAAAGGCGCGGTATTTAGCCGCGAGCGGTTAAAACGCCAAGAGCGTGAGCGGTTAAAAATGCTTAATCGTCAGCTTAAGCAGGAAATTAGTAGTCTGGCGTTACGCCGACAGACCAATAGCGCGCAATATACCACCAGCCCCAGTGATGCGCTTTCACTGGCCGATGAGCTACAAAACGCCGAAGCGGTTGGCCGTATGGTGATCTCGCTGCCTCGTGCTCTTGAGGGTGATGATATCGCCAACATCATGCTAGAAAGTGGCGACAAGCTTTATGTGCCACCGAAAAATCCTGTGGTGAGTATTATGGGTGAAGTACAGTTTGCATCGAACCAGTTATTTGAGCCGGGAATGACGGTCAGTGACTATCTTGAATCGGCCGGTGGTACCAAGCAACAAGCGGATACCGACAGAATCTATGTGGTGCGTGCCGATGGCTCGGTGATGATGCCCAATAACAGCTATTGGTTTAGTCGCCAACAAGAAGACTTAGAGCCTGGCGACACCATTATCGTGCCGATTGACACGGATTATCTCGACGGCCTAAGCACCGCATCAACGGCTACGCAAATCTTGTATCAACTTGGCGTTGCATGGAAAGCGGTGAAGGATTAGAGCGGGAAGAGCAGAGGGCTGAGACTAGACGCTTCGCTTCTAGAAACTAGAAACTAGAAACGAGGGAGAGACTAGACGCTTCGCTTCTAGAAACTAGAAACGAGGGAGAGACTAGACGCTTCGCTTCTAGAAACTAGAAACGAGGGAGAGACTAGACGCTTCGCTTCTAGAAAATAGAGACTAGGAAAAGCTTAAAGCGGCTCATAAAATAGTCTCTAGTCTCTAGTCTCTAGTCTCTAGTCTCTAGTCTCTAGTCTCTAGTCTCTAGTCTCTAGTCTCTAGTCTCTAGTCTCTAGTCTCTAGTCTCTAGTCTCTAGTCTCTAGTCTCTAGTCTTTAGTCTCTAGGAGTGTCTCGCAGAAATGTAAAGATATAAAACACAAACAGTGGGTGAGTTGTATTCTTTGTCTCGAAGGCGAGAGAGGTCAACTTATGCTGTTTGAAAAACTGAGTGTTTGGCAACGCTCATCAAAATTAGCGTGTTCGGTATTTAGTACATTTGAACACAACAAGAACTTTGCACTTAAAGATCAAGTTTTTCGGTCATCCCTATCAATACCCTCAAATATTGCAGAAGGGGAAGAACGTGAAACATCAAAAGAAAAAGTTCGCTTTTACTACTACGCCAAAGGCTCATGTGGTGAATTGGTGACTCAGCTTCAAATCGCGATTAAAACCGGACAAATAGAACGAGAAGCTGGTTTGGCAATGGTCCGTGAAGCAAGAGAAATTGCAAAAATCCTTGCTAGCTTGATAATACGACACAAACGCGCACTCAAAGTAGCAACTTGAATAATCAAAGGAAGGTATGGCACCTGACTCATAGTTTCTAGTCTCTAGTTTCTAGTCTCTGTTGCCTCATGGTTTATGACTAAGCAAAATATCGAACACTACCCCTACCCGCCGCTTTCGCAGCCGGTGAATGACGATGAAATTGATCTCCGCGAGTTATTCGCCGCTTTATGGCAAGGTAAATGGCTGATCATCGCGTTGACGTTTTTATTCGCGGCGAGTGGGGTGGGGTACTCACTTTCTCTCCCTAATACCTACAAATCTGAAGCTTTACTGGCGCCGGCCAATGCGGAAGGTGGCGGTGGGCTGGCCAGTATGGCAGGGCAACTGGGTGGCTTGGCATCGCTAGCAGGCGTTGATTTAGGTAGCAGTGGCGGCAGTGATACAAAAATTGCGTTGGCCACGCTTAAATCGCGCCAGTTTATTGGCCAATTTGTGCACAGTCATGACTATGAAGTGCGGTTAATGGCCACTCAAGGTTGGGATAGAGACACGCAGCAGTGGGTGATTGATACTGAACGTTATAACCCTGACACCCAAACTTGGATTAAGCCCGAAGACGCACCTAAGCATAAACCCGCGGCACCAACGGATTGGGAGTTGTACAAGGCGTTTTCCGAGCAGCTGGCGGTGAATGAGCAAAAAGACAGTGGCCTTATCACCATCAGTTTTGAGTCGCAGTCGCCGGAGTTTGCGCAACAGGTGGTGGAGCAGTTGGTGCGTGATATTAATGCGCATGTAAAGCGCGATAAGCTGAACGAGACGCAAACCAATATTGGCTATTTGCGCCAGCAGCTCGAAAATACCAATTTAACGCAGATGCAGAATGTGTTTTATCAGCTGATTGAAGAACAAACCAAGAACTTAATGTTGGCTGAAGTGAAAGATGAGTTTGTGTTTGAGACGGTTGATCCAGCGATTGTGCCTGAAGAAAAGGCGGGCCCTAAACGCGCATTAATCTGTGTGTTAGCCACGCTGTTAGGTGGCATGTTAGGGGTAGCGGTTATGCTGGTGCGGTTTGCGTTTAACAAGGAATAGCCAACCCATTATTGCTTGTGATTAACCGCTTATCGTTTTAATACGATGAGCGCGATTAAAAAATATTGAAAAAAACGCCGAGGTTTATTTGCCTCGGCGTTTTTGTTTCACGGTGTTAGTTCATTTATCTCGCATTCGTTACTGATTGCTACGAGTAAACCATGGATTTCGGCCATCGGTTAACTGATACAGTGAGTATTTGCGGTTAAGTTTTTGTCCGCCATCACGCTGAAGTGGCTGCCAAGAGAGCCCGCCACGCGAGGTGGTAGGTTTTATTGAAAGCAAATCAAACGGGATCGAGACATAAAAGCCCTTGGTAAAGCTGCCTTCGCCAAATTCTTCCGCCGATAAATCGGTTTTGCTGGCGTACGCGCCCACGGTGATCCCACTATCAAACTGCTTGGCAATATCTACTGTCACGCCGACATCTTCTGTTAAATAGCGACCGGCGCTAATTTTGGCTAATGTGCCATTAAATAAGCCTAGCGGGTTTTGCCAGTAAAGGGTAGCGTGGCCGGTAGTGGTGCCGGTTTGTACCCGGAATCTTCGGTTGCCATTTTCTGCAGGTTGGTATTCGTTTTTAAATAGTCCAAACGCTGAGCCGGGCTCGCGTTGCTTAACGTAGTTGGCATCAAGCCCAATCGCGAACTGGCTATCCATGGGGCGGTAAAGCACTTCGCCGCCGACACCGGCAAACATGGTCTCTAAGTAGCCGCCATAGGTTTGAGTGTACCAGTTATCGCCAAAATGATCGAGGTAGGTCAGTTGCACATTGGTGACTCGCACTGTGTCTTCGAGATACTGGCGGTTAAGGGTGCGCACCCGCTTAAGATCGGTGCCATCGGGCGGCACTGTGTACTTAAATTTGTCGTAGGTATCGGCAATGTTGACATACACGCTAGACGAGGCAATAAAGTGATCGCCTAATCGGGCGGCGGCGTTGCCCGTCACGCCCAGTGAGTACATGTAAAAATCTTCTGAGCCGCCAAACGATTGCACAAACACAGGGGCGAGGCCGGCATCAAGATTATCGCGCTGGTTGGCTTTTTCAGTGCCCGAGGTGGGTTGCGGCTGCTGGCGCGTACGTGCATCGTCAGGGTTTGCGCCCACATAGCTGTTGGTGGCGACGGCGGCATAGGTGTTGGCATCAATCACGGTTTCAGTGATGGGCTGACGTTCGGCTTGGTCAATAATCCGGTATTGTTTGGCGTCAATGCCCGTGTTGGCAATCAGGGTGGCCGCGCGCATTTGGGCGGTATCTTGGTTGCGGTATTTGCTTTGAGTGCCTGCCACTGTGACGGTGTCGCCATCAAAGTGTACTTGGTTATCTTGATAACCAGCCACACTGGCAAGTTGGTGGCTCAAGGCTTGCCATTGGTCGTCGCTTAAGTCTGCTTGCTTGGCGGTTGGGCGATAGCTGGGTGCTTCATCATCAAGCCAAAAGGGGCTGACTTGATTAAAGTTGGTATGCAGGCTTAATCCCGCCGTGATCACCGCGCCGCGCTCGTAGGCTAACCGCGCGCTCCCCCAATCGCCAAAACGGTATACTGCCCCCACATTCCAAGGGCTGTTGACCTCCATCGGAATACCGGTTCTGGTGCTAATAAAATCGGCTTTGTAATCGTTACCGTCGTATTCAAGCTTTAGACTTAGCGGCGCATAGGGGGTTTGGTATTCCACCCCACCAAATAACGCGGTACAGCCAGTAAACATGCGGTTGACGTCAACACTGCCGCCTTTGCCGGAGTAGGTGGTGTCACGGCCACAATCCACCGATTGGTTTTTATCACCGGTAAGATTGGCGCGATTACCCATATAGCCCCAGCCAACGCCGAGCGAGAAATCAAACGGGCCGGCGCGTTTGGAGCCGACAATATATTCACCATCAAATAACCCTGTACCGCCAATATCTCGCACACCAATGGCCAGCTCGGGCAACCAGAAGCTTTCTTGCATCAGGCGTAATTTGGCATCAATGCTTTTATCCGTGTATTTTGTGTCGCCGCTGAAATCTTCACTATCACTATAAAGCAAGTCGTGAACCTGGGTATAACGGATGGTGGTTTCTAACCAAGGGAACAACTGAAGCGAGGTATTGAAGTGTATATAGTCTTCGTTATAGGTACTGCCCAAGGTAAATTCACCCTCGGGGGCGGTGCGCGCGGTGGGCATTTGCATCAGGCCTACACCGCCAAAGTCGGTTTGTGAGTGGATAAGCTCAGGTGCGTCAAAGCTGTCGGCAGAGACCGCCTGACTGACCGCAAGAGCGACCGCAGAGAGAAGCATGCGTCCGGATGCAGAAGAAAAATCCATCATGGTCGGATTAACCTATTTTGTAAATACGTCAGTGCGTGTTGATTGGGGTCGATGGTGTGACCTTTTATGGGTTTATACGCCAGGGGACGATAGATCACTGAACCGGGTAATATGTCGCGGTGCTGGCCATTCCAATAGGCGATAGGGTGCTGTGCGCGCTCGCCTGATGGACTGATCACCCATATTTTTGAATCGTGCCAAGCCTCTGGCGCCGCTTGCTTAAGATAGCTTTTGGCGGATAAACGCTCGTGCCAAGGGTAGCGCCCCGGTTGGCTGACACTGCCTAAAACCATGACGTGCGTCGGGCGCGTTGGTAGTTGYAAGTGCCAATTACCCTTTAACACCGGATTGGTATTTGGGGTTATACGAGTAATGTCTGGGTCTATCGCGCCGGGTATACGCTCGCCAACCGCCATTTTGTTGAGTGCCTGATAAAGCTTTTGCCATTGTTGACGCTGTTCGCCGGTGTGAACAGCGATTTGATCGCGTATGGGTTGGGGATCGTTAATGGCTTGCGCTTGTTGGCTTTTTAAGCGGTAAAGACCGGCCGCAGGCCAGTAGACATCATCTAGTGAGCGCTGCTGGGAATGCGTGATGGTTAATACGGCTTGTGCAAGGCGAGGTGGCTGAGTAAAAGAAAGCGCGGTGTCAGCGTCTGATGTCAGTGTATTGGCGGCCACGGGCATGGTTAGGATCATGGCAAGCCCGCAAAGACGGCACCATAGTGAACGGTGGTTAATCATGTGCGCCTCCCTGGTAGGGCTTGAGATGAGTGAGTGTCACTGCGGGCAAGTTGGGAGCGAGGTGCTGATAAGATTTAATCACTTTGCCTGTCTCTTTTGTGATCCAATAGTGATTGGTAAAATTGACATTGAGCGTCGGCAGGGTGACGAATTCATGGTATTGCACTGTGTCTATGTGTGTGCCGTTTACCGCGATAGTTTGCGGCTCGCCGCGCTTAAAGGTGGAGTCGGCACGATAACCACTGTGGTTGCCCGGTTGCCAGTCTAGGGTACGCGACCACTTGTGGGGCATTTGAATGGTGGCGAGTCCAATACTTAATGGATCAGGGCTATTCACCTGGGTGGCCGTGAGGTTGCCTTCTGCAAAGTTGACGGTTTTAACAATGCGACTGTTGCGGGTGACGATCATTTCATGTTTGCCCGAGAGCCATTTTAAATTTGGGCTTGGATGTTGGCTTGGCTCAGCAAAGGCCAGGACCATAAAACCACGTGGTCCGTTATCGAGTTGTGCATAAAGGCTGGCATAGGGCAGCGCGTTAATCTCGTCCCAGCTTTTTTCTGCATCAGGAAAGCCTTGATAGGCGAATTTAAACGAGTCACTGAGATCTTGGATGCGTTGTGTGCACCCAGAAGAGGCTAGCGCAATACATATTGCCAAAATCGCTTGATTGATTTGAGTCATAAGTGGTCGAGGGCGGGTGTTACATTGATAGAAAAATGGCTACAAGCTAAGCTTGCAGCCATTGGATTATGTATCAGCTTATTGCTCAGCGGGAGCTGTCGTTGACGTGTTGTTGTCATCGTTGTTAGCCGCAGCAACCGCTACGCCGACAGCCGCGGCAGCCGCGACGCCAGCAGCAATGGTGCCTGCTGCGATACCACCTGTTGCGGCAGCACCCGCACCCGCAGCACCTGCTGCGCCAGCACTCGTACCTGCGCCGGCACCAGCACCCGCGCCGGCACCGCCACCGCWCGCGCCCGCACCTGGTGCGGTTTCAGTTGCGGCCATTGCGCTTGCGGCGAATAGCATAGCAACTAAGCCTGTTGCGATTTTTTTCATTCGTCTCTCCATAATTTTTTGCATTAATACAAAAACGTCTGCAAACGCAGACACCTATAAACTCTAATAGCTAAGAGACGAGAAGTAAAATAAATACAGATGACATCACAGATTTTTCATCTTAAATGTGCGGAAGAGCAGGGGAAAGAGACGGAAAGAGACGAGACGCTGCGCTTCTAGAGACTAGAGACTAGAGACTAGAGACTAGAGACTAGATAGAGCCGCCTCGTGCTTGCATCGGCGCTTTTAATACGGGGAAGAGCGAAAAGCAGGGCCTAGGCCCTAGGAACTTTATCTACAGCGCCTGTCACGATCGAAGTCAATATTTGGCTTTAATGTCCGATGGCGCCGTGCAACGGGCGCGCGGCCGGCTTGGGTATTCATGACTCACATTGTGCTGGCGCTTATGCCGACCTACGCCAATGGTGCCATTGGTGTTTGTCCAACCTCGATTCGGGATATTGAATACGGAGAAGGGCGGGGAGTAGTTCCCAGGATCCTAGGCCCTAGGAACTTTATCTACAGCGCCTGTCACGATCCTTGAGAATTTTAACCACTAATGTCGGATGGCGCGCGGCGTTAATCGCACCAAGCTTGCACGATCGAGAAGGCGCTTATGCCGACCTACGCCAATGGTGCCATTGGTGTTTGTCCGATCTTGATTCGAGATCTTGAATACGGGGAAGAGCGGGAAGCAGTTCCTAGGACCTAGGGAAAGAGCCACTGTTTACCATCAATGTCGGATGGCGCGCGGCCGGCTTGGGTATTCATGACTCACATTGTGCTGGCGCTTATGCCGACCTACGCCAATGGTGGCATTGGTGTTTGTCCGACCTTGATTCGGGATCTTGAATACGGAGCGCTGCGCTTACAGAATACGGAGAAGAGTAAGGCCAGGCACGATACGCTTTTTCCGTATTCCGTCCCCAGGGACCTAGGACCCTAGGATCTTTCTAGCCTCTAGCCTCTAGTCTCTAGCCTCTAGTCTCTAGTCTCTAGCTTCTGCCCTCAACGCTATGCTCGCGAATATCACCACCCCAAGAGAGAAAAACAGAATGCCGGAGTGGTGGTTAAGGTAATGTTGCGTCAGCATATAGCCAGCAATCAGGATAAGATGGCTGCGCAGCATCATGGTGGCAAAATGTTTGTCTGGCGTGTCGTCTGTGTTGTTTTTTTTGGTTGCTAACCAAGGAGCGGCCATTAGCACAATCAAGGTTAACCCGCCAATCAATCCTTTGACTTGTAGTTCTTCTAACAACTGGTTGTGGGCACGACTAAAGCGCATTACGATTGAGTCAACTTGGTGTTTGTCAACTAATGCCTGTTTTTTGTCAGTAAAGTCGGTATAGCCTGTTCCTGTGATGACGTTGTTGGTAAACAAGTGTAACGCCGTTTTCCATAACTCAAGTCTAACTCCTGAAGAGCTGCCAACACGCGGTGTAGACGGTGTAGTCGCTGCTACTGGGGATGTTTGCGATGATGGTGTTGTATCCGCCTGTGATGATTGGCTTTTGTCTTTGGGGGAAACAGTGACTGCCGATTCTTTCGATTGATGGGCAGTTACCGGGGGGGCTGTTATCTCGGTGGCTTGCTGGTACCTCGCTAAATCCGATAAGACCAAGCCAGCGCGGTTTAACGCAGGCACGAGGGCGGTGGCTATAATGAGGGCAATACTGGCTCCCATGGCGACATAATCGCGGCGCGAGAAAACCTTGCGATAATAAACCAGCGCCCACAAGGCGATAAAGGGCGTAATCACCCATGAGCCACGGCCGCCACTAAGTAGCGTGGCGATAAAGCCAAGGGTGATGCCTAGAAAGGCGATGGMCTTTAAGGTAGGTAATGCTCGCTTACAGCTATAGATATAGGCGAAAATGCTAAACACACTCAGGCTTGCGGCCATGCCTGCCACTTGGATCGACATAAAACCGCCGGTCGAAAGCGCGCGAATATCGAGCATATAATGCTGATACAGTGCAATAACTCCTACCAAAGCGGCGCCAATCGCGCAGCCGTAAAAAACGAATTTAAGCTCAGGCGGATACGTCAAGAGCAATGCAAAAATCATGATGGCGAGCAAAACACGACTGGGCATATCCAGTTGCTCATAATGCTCTCCCGGTAGGGCAAAGGCGAGTGTGACCACAAAGTAGAGCACCAATGAGCCACTAATCAGTATGGCGGGGCGTGTTTTTAGCGCCTGCCACGTACTCGGCAACATTATCAGAGCGGTGACCGCCAATAAAATCGCGCCATATTTGTACGAGTCGGGCGTGATAAGCAAGGTGGTGAAGTAAATCAAACACAATAAGCTGGTGAGCCGTTGGCGAGAAGTAAGCAGCAAGATCCTTTCCTCTGTCTTCTAGTTTTTATGAATGGCATGTTGCAGAAATGCGTTTGCATTATACATACGTGTTTGATGGATGCACGATTTTTGGCGGCCCTGTCGCTTGCACTAAGTGAGTGTACTGTAAGATAATCTTAGCTCGGCGCGCATCTCATGATGTGGATTAATAACAAAGGATTAATGATGAAAGTGTTAGTTACCGGTGTGGCGCGGTTTATGGGTAATGTGGTGGCGTGATATAAAGAATACGATCAAATGTAAACGCTTAAGTATGGGACATAGCTTGTGAATCACATAAACGCATCAACTTATTTTTGGGGATAACTAGCATGGCAGATTCAATGCCAACACTCGCGGTGGCGCTGATTGTAAAGAATGAAGATCAGCACTTACAAGCGTGCTTAGAGACCGTTGTTGATTGGGTCGATGAAATTGTGATCCTTGATTCAGGCAGTACCGATAACACGGAACAGATCGCTCGCCGTTTTACCGATAAATTTTTTGTTAATTGTGATTGGCAAGGTTWTGGTCCTCAGCGACGCCTAGCTCAGCAATATGTGGCCGCCGATTACGTATTGTGGCTGGATGCCGATGAACGCATTACTCCAAAGCTAAAGCGCTCTATTCAACAAGCGGTGCAAGCCAATGAAAAACAGGTACTCTACAGTATTTGCCGTTTAAGCTGGGTTTTTGGGCGATACATTCGTCACTGCGGCTGGTATCCTGATCGTGTTGTCCGTCTGTATCCCACCGCATTGACGCGCTATGATGAATCACTTGTGCATGAAAAGGTCATTATTCAGCCGGGCATGGAAGTAAAGTCCTTGCAAGGTGATGCGATTCATTACACCTATACTGATATTCATCATTACTTGGTTAAGTCTGCTGGCTATGCGAAAGCATGGGCGGAGCAACGGGAAAAGCGCGGTAAAAAAAGCAGCATCAGCCAAGGTATTTTGCATGCACTGGGCTGTTTTCTTAAAATGTATGTTATTAAAGCTGGCTTTTTAGACGGAAAACAAGGTTTCTTACTTTCACTGCTATCAGCGCATTCAACCTTTGTTAAATACGCTGATTTATGGGTTAGAACCCAAACTGAACCATCCAAGGATTAAGCTCGACAAGCACCTGAGCAATATCGATTCGGCTCATGTCCGCTTGAGCCTGTTTTGGTTCTGATGGTGGTGGAGTAAACGCGATATGACGGCCTGATGAATTTAAAGGCTGCCAACGTAATGGGGTTGATGAGCGTTTGGCGGGATAAAAACCAACCGTGGGCACATCCAAAGTAGCGGCAAGATGCAACGGCCCTGTCGACCCTGCAATAAATAGATCTGCACAGGCAATCGAGCGCGTAAAATCCACCAGTCCATCATTTTTATCGTAAAGAGCTGGGTGGATTCCCTCTTGCTCAAGCAAGGCTTTCAACGCCGCCGCTTTCGCCTCTTCTCCTGGTCCAGCCGTCAGAACTACCTCTTTGTCTCCTTGAATGCCGCACAGTAGCTGAGCATATTGCGCAAGAGAAAGGTTATTCGCTGAACCCCCGCTGCCCGCATGAACAAATAACCACGGCTGATTAATGTTCAAGCTCAACTGCTCAGAGAGTTTCTGCTTCTGCTTGGCGAGCAATGCTGGCTCAAATTGTAAATACGGCGCTTGAGGTTCAATGATCGGTTGGCCAATGTCCTGCAAAAAAGTCCGAATCAAATCGAGATTGTATTGATACTCAGGTTTCGCGGATTGAGAACGCTGTTGCTTAAGCCGTTTATTATAAAAAATCTGCGCTAACTTTGTTGCAGGCGCGAGGCGATAGGGTATTCCTGCTTTCCACACTAAAAGCGCGTTGTAAGTGGTTGAGAAAAGATTAATCGAGGCATCAAACTGATGGGCTTTTATCGCTTGTAAACACTGTTTTTTTTGCTCAGGAGAGCCATTTTTCGTTGGATCAATCAACACTTCATCAATCCATGGACAGAGTTTGGCCAGCTCCTCTGTATAACGTGGCACTAATGCTGTTATATGGCAATTTGGCATCGCCGTTTTTAACATCGCAAAACTTGGCCAAGCGAGCATAAAGTCGCCAATCTTATCATTGCGAATTACCAATATTTTTTTCATATCCTCTCTTCTCACAAGCTCGATTGCGCGTTGTATCATACCGAGTTCAATAGGTTATTGTATAGAGCGTCAATTACCCTGGCCGGTCAGTTGGCGGAGGTCAGTTGGCGGGACAGGCACTTTCAGTTGGGTCAGTTGGCGGGGCGGAGTTGGCGGGACAGGCACTTTAGGTCAGTTGGCAGTTGGCGGGACAGGCACTTTAGTCTGAATACGGAGTACGGAGTACGGGAAAGAGCGAAAAGCAGTGCCTAGGTCCTAGGGAAAGAGCCACTGTTTACCATCAATGTCCGATGGCGCCGTGCAACGGGCGACGAGCGGGGGTAATATTTGGCTTTAATGTCCGATGGCGCCGTGCAACGGGCGCGCGGCCGGCTTGGGTATTCATGACTCACATTGTGCTGGCGCTTATGCCGACCTACGCCAATGGTGCCATTGGTGTTTGTCCAACCTTGATTCGGGATATTGAATACGGAGAAGGGCGGGAAGCAGTGCCTAGGTCCTAGGGAAAGAGCCACTGTTTACCATCAATGTCGGATGGCGCCGTGCAACGGGCGCCAGTTGCACTGCCCCTGTTATGATCGATGTCAACTTTGACCTAGATGTCGGAGGCGCGCGGTTTACATTGAATTAATATTTTCACATTGCACTGGCGCTTGTCCGACCTACGCCTGGTTTTTATTTCGGTGGTGCCATTGGTAGAAGAGCGGGGACAGGCACTAGGTTTTTTGTATTCCGTTTCCCAAGTCCTTGCACTATGCGAATGCGCTGTAAGATAATCTCGGCACTGAGTGGTTGCACGTATCAGTGCATCGGCATGAAAAATAAAGGAACAACAATGAAAATATTAGTTACCGGTGTGGCTGGGTTTATTGGTAGTGCCGTAGCACAAAAGCTTTTAGCGCAGGGGTATCAGGTGGTTGGCGTCGATAATCTCAATGATTATTACGATGTATCACTCAAGCAGGCACGGTTAGATACTATTCCTCAAGCGGGCTTTACGTTTGTTACGCTAGACATTGCCGATCGTGATGCAGTGGCTAACTTATTTGCCGCGCACAAATTCAATCGTGTTATTCACCTAGCTGCACAAGCGGGGGTACGTTATTCGTTGGAAAACCCGCATGCCTATGCCGATTCTAACCTGGTTGGGCACTTGAATATTCTCGAAGGGTGTCGGCATCATCAGGTTGAGCACTTGGTCTATGCCTCGTCAAGCTCGGTATATGGCTTAAATGCTAAGGTGCCGTTTGAGACAAGCCACTCGGTAGATCATCCGGTATCGCTTTATGCGGCAACCAAAAAATCCAATGAGTTGATGGCTCACTCCTACTCGCATTTGTATAATATTCCGACCACAGGTCTACGCTTTTTCACTGTGTATGGTCCTTGGGGCCGTCCAGATATGGCGCCGTTTATCTTCACCAAGAAAATCCTTGATGGAGAAACCATCGACATTAATAACCACGGCGATATGTGGCGTGACTTTACCTACGTGGATGACATTGTTGAAGGCGTGGTACGGATTGCGGATGTGGTACCCGCGCGCGATGATGATTGGACGGTGGAGGGCGGCTCGCCGGCGTCAAGCTCCGCCCCTTATGCGGTGTATAACATTGGCCATGGTAGCCCGATTAATTTAATGGACTTTATTCAGGCGATTGAATCTGAGCTGGGTATTGAGGCGAAGAAAAACTTCCGCGGCATGCAGCCGGGTGATGTTTACCAAACCTATGCCGATACCCAAGACTTGTTCGCCGCGACAGGCTACCAACCCAAGGTAGGTGTGAAAGAGGGCGTTGCGCAATTTGTGGCGTGGTATAAACATTTCTACCAGAAGTAGTCATTATTAAAGGGGTTTATGGGGACAGGCACTTTAGCTCTGGATCGTATTGGCGTCCATCACACAAATCCCTGTATTATTTTAACAACAATGCACTATGCCGCCTGGGTGTCTGTCACGAGCGGGGTAATATTTGGCTTTAATGTCCGATGGCGCCGTGCAACGGGCGCGCAGCTGGCTCGGGTATTCATGACTCACATTGTGCTGGCGCTTATGCCGACCTACGCCAATGGTGCCATTGGTGTTTGTCCAACCTTGATTTGGGATATTGAATATGGGGAAGGTCGGGAAGCAGTGCCTAGGTCCTAGGCCCTTTATCTACAGTGTCTGTCACGAGCGGGGGTAATATTTGGCTTTAATGTCCGATGGCGCCGTGCAACGGGCGCGCAGCCGGCTTGGGTATTCATGACTCACATTGTGCTGGCGCTTATGCCGACCTACGCCAATGGTGCCATTGGTGTTTGTCCAACCTTGATTTGGGATATTGAATACGGAGAAGGACGGGAAGCAGTGCCTAGGTCCTAGGCCCTTTGTCTACAGCRCCTGTCACTATCGGTGCCAATTYTAATCATCAATGTCGGATGGCGCGCAGCTGGCTTGGGTATTCATGACTCACATTGTGCTGGCGCTTATGCCGACCTACGCCAATGGTGCCATTGGTGTTTGTCCAACCTTGATTCGGGATATTGAATACGGGGAAGAGCGAAAAGCAGTGCCTAGGACCTAGGAACTTTATCTACAGCGCCTGTCACGATCAGCGCCAATTTTAACACCGGCGCCAACTTTGGCTTTAATGTCGGAGGCGCCGTGCAACGGGCGCGCAGCTGGCTCGGGTATTCATGACTCACATTGTGCTGGCGCTTATGCCGACCTACGCCTGGTTTTTATTTCGGAAAAGATCGGGGCTGGAACGATACGCTATTTCCATTTACCGCTTAATCAGATTTCTTACCCTACCAAATAGGAATCGTCCTATACCGATGGTTTTCTGTCCATGTTCTAATCCTCTCACTGCTTACGGGGATGGTCACTAATAAGATTATATCCTCGCAATTCAAGGTGTTTGGCGTGTCATACAAGACGCGCTAATAAGTTTTTTATGAGGATATAAACATGCAAAAGCAAGTCATTTCAACAGCACGGGTGATGGGGCTTATCGGTGCCTTGTTAGTCACATCAACGGCTGTCCATGCCAATAATACCATTACCTTTAAGGGTGAAGTCACAGACCAAACCTGCTCTGTAACGGTAAACGATAATACCGCTAATCCGGTCGTGCTTTTGTCATCGGTTGCTGCCGCTGAGCTGGCCAATGCAGGAGATACAGCAGGTCAGAAAATGTTTACCGTGGGGGTTACTGGGTGCACCGCACCAGGAGCGGATACGCAGATCACAACCAAATTTGTGGGCAATAACGTGACAGGCGCCGGTAACTTGGGCAACACGGGCGATGCAACCAATGTGGCATTGCAACTGCTGGATAATTCGCTACAGCCTGTGGATTTAACCTCGGAAGCTGCGCTCGAGGGTCTAGTGCTGGCTGAGGGCACGACTTCGGCCAAGACTGAATACGGCGTGCAGTATATTAGCGAAGAGGGCGGGGCAACCGCAGGTGAAGTGTTTGCTTCCGTTCAGTATGCCATTACGTATAACTGATCAATGGTCTACTGGATGGTTTCGATAGCTATCATTTTGATAGCTATAAATAGCTGACCAGTACATACCGGTTATTGTTTAGTTGTTGATATTCAAGCTTGGTAATAGGGCTTGTGCGTAAAGATTGGCGCGTGGTTGATGGCGATGTATTTCGAGAGGTGGGATCATCAGCCGTTACCTTGATGTTAGTGGCATTGGCTGGCACGTCGCATCGAAGCTGATGATTGTGCAGATCGCAGGTGCTTTCAACCACGCTCCCTCCAAAGACAAGGATGCCTTGCCCAGCTGTCTCTTCGGCAAGGCTGTAGGTGCTGAAGGTATTGAGCAGGGCGACTACGCCGATTATAAGTGGTGTTTTCATGGTGTGTCTCCTTGGTTGTCGCTAGCAGCAGGCGTTTGGCAATCTATAAAGATTATAGTCTAGGATTTTAAGACACGATCATCGGTATGGTGAGCGGTTGTGGCTCGCTCGGCAAGATAACGGCTTAGCTGTGAGGTGAATGATGAAAATAGCGAGTACAAAAAAGATCCTCATCGTGTTGGCTTGTCTTGGTGCCATGTGGCCTTTGATGCACGCGTCCGCGTCTGTGGTATTAAAAAATACGCGTGTGATTTATCCCGCGAATAATGATGCGCATACCATTGAATTTACCAACACGGATCCGCATCCGAATATTGTTCAGTTGTGGATTGATGCCGGTGATGAGCAGTCGACACCTAAGACGGCGGATGCGCCGTTTGTGATCATGCCACCTATCTTTAAAGTGAACGCGAACACCAGTCAGTCAGCGCGGTTAATGTACACCGGTGAGCCGCTTGCACAAGATAAAGAAAGTATCTTTTTTCTTAATTTTTTAGTGATCCCGCCCAATATCGACAACGGCAACCGACAGAATAAGCTGGCGATTGTATTGCGCAATCGCGTCAAGGTGTTTTATCGCCCAGATACCATCATAGGCACGCCGTCTGCTGCGGTGAGTGGGCTTAAGGCAACACCGCGTTATCATGAAAACGGTGCCCTGGCGTCGATAACACTGACTAATAATGCGGGCTACTTCGTTAACCTCTCGTATACCGCGATCACAGTTGATAATCAACGCTATACGTCGGAAGCGGTCATGATTGCGCCACGGAGTAAGGCGGTGGTGGATTATACTGCCGCGGATGTGTCGTCGGCTCCGGCTGATGCGCGTGAAAAACAGAGTGAGTTGCATTATGTGGCGATCAATGACTACGGCGCGCAGGTTTCGGGCACTATTCCGCTGTCGACACGCTCGCATCATGAGAACTAGAAAGTATGGTGAGCTGAGTCGAGGGACCCGTGCGTGCTTGATACGAGGGGCGCTGGTGTTTGTTTATCTCATGGCTAACAACTGGGCCCATGCCAATGACGAAGACGTGGCAAGTGTCGATCAGGATGCCTTTGAGTTTGATGAATCCTTACTGTTGGGCTACCCGCAAGAGGGAGCAATGGATGGCATTTTGCAAAATGTGCTGAGTCAATCCCAGTTCGAAGCGGGGGAATACAGTTTAGATGTGTATCTGAATGCGCGGTTTTTTCGTCGGCAACTGGTTGAGCTAGTGCGTCGTGGTGAGGATGTGGTGCCTTGTTTATCGCGTGAAACGTGGCAAACGATGGGCGTGTTAGCCGCGCATACACGCGTTGATGAGATCACCCAGTGTTGGCAAGCGGATGGTTATCGCTTTCAGTTAAACCAATCCAAGCTGGCATTGAAAGTGACGGTGCCCCAAGCCTATACGCAACAACAACCCAATGGTTATATTGCCCCGGCGCAATGGGATGACGGTGAAGCGGTGTTTTTTACCAACTATGATACCAACTACTATCGTTCACACATGTCAACGGATGCGGGAGGGGGCGACAATGATAGCCTGTTTGTTGGCGTTCGTACCGGGGTGAATGTCGATCGTTGGCGGGTAAGAAGCCAGTTTAATTACAGTTATAATAATGCGGGTAATCGCACGCAACGGCAGTTGCGCCATGGGCGTACCTATGTGACAACCGCGATAGCACCGTGGGAAAGTGAGCTTACCTTTGGGCAGATTTATACGTCCGATAGTTTGTTTGACGGTGTCAGCTTTGATGGCGCGGAATTACATTCTGATCCTCGCATGCTGCCGATGTCTCGCCGCGGTTATGCGCCGGTTATTGTCGGGATGGCTAACACAGTCGCGACGGTGACTGTGTCTCAACAAGGCCGCGAGATTCATCAACAAACGGTGCCAGCCGGGCCGTTTGAGATTAGAGAGATCACTTCGCCTTTCTACCGCGGTGACTTTGATGTGGTGGTTGAAGAGGCGGACGGTCAGGTTAAACGATTTACGGTGCCTTTTCAGGCGGTGCCAGGCTCGATGCGTCCGGGACAGTCACGATATGGTTTAGCAGCCGGTAAGCTAAGGCTCACCGATGTGGTTGATGAGCCGTATTTTGCCCAAGGGGTGTATGAGCGTGGGTTGACCAACCGTTTAACCTCGCATGTTGGTTTACGGGTAGCGGAAGATTACCTTGGTACCACCTTTGGTGCCGTACTTGGAACCTCCGTGGGGGCGTTTGGTTTGCGATCGAGTTTATCTGCCGCGTCAATGGGTAACCACACGGATGAGGGATGGCGTGCTGGCATMGACTATTCGGTGGATTTTGAGCAGACGGATACCACAGTGACGTTAGCCAGTTATCGTTATTCGAGTCATGGATATCGTTCTTTGAGTGATTTTGCGCGCTGGCAGGCACAGGATGCACGTGATGCTGCGCCTTCTTTTCAGGCGGAGCGTGATTTTTTTAGTTTGAATGTGGATCAATCTATGCCAGGGCGTGGGCGATTGAATTTTTCTGGGTCGCACACTGTTTATCGCGGGGATCAAGACTCAACCACACAAGCGCAGCTAAGTTACTCCACCCAGATCGGACGAGCAACGGTCAATATCGGCTATTTACGTAGTTTTGAGCGGGACAATAGCACGGCGGATGACGTGTTTAGTTTGGGGATGAGTCTGCCTCTGGGCGGTCGTCAGTCGTCAACATTGGCGAACTTTAGTGTTCAGACGTCGGAGGAGGATACGCGTTATCAAGCGGGGGTCTCTGGTCAACTGGCCGGCTGGGATCAAACCTCCTATGGGGTAAATTACTCGCGCAATGACGATCAGTTATCGATGGTATCTATGAATGTCAATCATCTGTCTCCCAAAGGGGCGTATGGAGCGACCTTAAGTCGAAGTGATGATTACTCGCAGTGGGGTGTGAGCGCACGCGGTGGATTGGTGATTCATCAAGGCGGCATGAATGTCACCGAAAGCCTTGGCGAGACCTTTGCGCTGATCAAAGCCGATGGAGCGGAAGGCGCGACAATACGTCACGCTCGGGGCGGTGTGATTGAGGATAACGGTTATGGCATTGCTAATCATTTGGCACCTTATAAATATAACCAAGTGTCGCTTGATCCTTCGACGGTCATTAATCCAGATATTGAGCTACAAGAAACCCAGTTTCGGGTGGTGCCCACCGCCGGTGCCAGTGTGCACTATGAGGTACCGACGACCATGGGCAAAGCAGTGTTGCTTCAAATTCAGGGAGATAAGCGTCCTCCATTGGGAGCAGACATTGTTGATGTACAAGGCCGATCGATTGGGATGGTGTCGCAAAATGGCTTGGCCTATGTGCGCGTGGCAACACTCACCGGTAAGTTAACCATTGAGTGGGGACAACAAGACAGCCAGCGGTGTGTGATTGCTTATGATTTGACCGCCAAGCCGCGCAAAGCGAATCAAGACTTTGTCACCGTCTCGGTAGCGTGTCAGGAGGGGGAATGAAAATGCGCATCCTTATTGGCTTGTTGATCTGTGCCTGGGTGTTGGCCAGCGAGGCGATGGCTTCGTATGAACCGATTGACCACTGCTACAAAATTAGTCATTCGCCCTCTAGCTATAAAAACAAACCAGGGCGGGCAGAGAGTGTGCAGCCTGAATATGGGACGACCAACACATGGAAAGGTGCATTGGATCTGAACTATGCCAATATGGCGATGCCGGATGTCAATATTGCCAGTTTGCAATTTCAGCCAGTTGGAACCGTGTTAGGCACAGCGGTGAAAAACTTTTTGGACTTTGCTGAATCTGGCGATTTTTCGTCTAATCAGGTGCTGTTTAAGTGTCCGGCCGCTGCCGCCGGACGTATTTTTGAAATGTATTCCACTAATGGTGACTACAAGTATGGTGGTCGTGATGATATGGAAGTCGGCACTGCTTTTGGTATGGAGCACGTGTATTCCACTTATGTGAAGGGTTTGGGGTTTCGCTTAACAAACTTGGCAACCGGGGAGTATTTTTCGCCTTTTTGGAAAGCGCGGCCATTAACTGGGCTCGATCGTGATGGTAACGGCAACATTCTGGTTAAAGCCAAAGACTTTAGTAATGTAAAGATTGAACTGATTCGGATCCCGGATGAGAGTGGTTATAACGATAGCCATGCTTCGTTTGCTAACACTCAGCCACTCGGCTATTTGGCCACACGTATGCCACTTGACAATTTAAATAGCTTGGCTGGTCCCGAGCCGGGACGAAATCATCGAACGCACTTTCCAGGATGGTATGGCGATTGGCCGGCGACGATTGGTTTGTATAAAAGTGTGACGATGCACCGAGGAAAAACCTGTTTGGTTAACTTTGTCACCCCGACAGTGACGTTTCCGATCATTAGTGTGATGGAGCTTAGTCAAGGCAGTGTGCGGCGTGGCCAATTTTCGGTGTCTTATCAATGCGAGCAGGGCGCAGAACGTGGTGTGGGGCCAGGCGAAATCAGTATGTTTTTTCTGACAAGCCCGGAGGCTTTTGCGACGGCGCAAGATTTATCTTTGGTAGAAGCGGGTGTGGCCACGCCGTATTTGCTTAGTGAAAACTATCACGCAGAGACGACGGCGAAAGGGGTGGCGGTCACGCTTTATGATGAGTCTGGCACGCAGCTTCGCTTTGCCGATCCGAATCGCTATTTCGATCGGGGAGCCAATCCAGCGCAAATGGTACCGAGCGGCACTCAATTAGGAGAGAACCGTTACATCATGTCCTTTGAAGCCTCTTTAGGTCAGGTAGGGAACGGGATAGCAATTACACCGGGTCAGTATTCGTCGACTGCGCGCGTGGTCATGAGGTTTAATTAGATGTTTGGACTTTTAACAATCTTCGCGAGCCTTATTTTCAGCACCTGTGTTTTTTCGGGCGTTGCGTTAGAAGAAGGCACACGAGTGGTATTTGATGCGTCAGCTGCGTCGCAGTCAATCCATGTCACCAATACCAATCGCTACAGCGTGGTGGTGCAATCTTGGGTCGATGATGGTGATTTAAGCAATGTGCCCCAAACCGCTGAAGCCCCTTTAATCACGAAACCAGCGCTGTTTAAATTGGCGCCGGGTGCGTCTCAAGTGATCCAACTGATTAATATCGACAATCAGCCTGTTGAGACGGAGCGTTTGTATTGGCTGAATATTCATGAGCTGCCGCCTAGCTTAACGGGTTCCGAAACACAGGTTGATAAACTGGCACTCACCATGCAAACCCAGTATAAGATCTTTTATCGTCAACCGGATATGACGTTATCGCAGCAAGCGATCCAAAACTCAGTCCAAGTCGATAAACAAAAGAAGGCGGGCATTGATTACTTAGCGATAAAAAATGCCGCTGCGATTCATCTTAATCTGGCAAAGATTGAACTAGATGGGCAGGTTTACACACGTTTTAATCGCACCATTGCGCCTGGGCAAACCCAAACCGTGCGTTTGGAATCACCGTTAAGCGATAACATGGTGATGCTAACGGTGATCGATGATAAGGGCGCGTTGTTTGATGTGTTTCAATTGATAGGTGAGTAATACGGCCCTTACGTGTCACTATGCAGCAATACGCTAGGTGGCCGAGTGCGAGTGTTTTTATTTAGTCGAGACTTTTTATATATTCATAAATTGCAGAGTCATTGTCGAGCCCTAACTTTGTCATTGCCTGCTTTTTTTGTGTGCTAATAGTTTTTACACTCCGGTTAGTGTAAGCCGCTATTTTTGTCACACTCATTCCGGTACTGAATAATCGCAACACTTCCATCTCTTTGGGTGACGGAGGAGACACGCTGGGTTGTTGACTTAAAATTAAATCACTAACACTAGGGGAGATATAACGCTTGCCTTTTTTTACCTCTGCGAGAACATGATGAATATCAGATAGGATATCTTTTTTAAGCAATATACCGTCGACACCTAGTGATACCAATGAATGGAGTAGTGCGGAGTTGGTAAGTTGGGTCAAGACAATTAGCTTAATAGTTGGGTAGTCGCGTTTTACTCTTTTGAGCATCGCCATACCATCAACTTGATCCGTGTTTGGCATGCTGTAATCGGTAATTAACGTATCGATCGTTTTCTTTGCTAGTTTTTTAAATATGTCGTCGACACTTGTTGCCTCGGCAACGATATCAAAGCTGGTATCTTGACTTTGTATTAATGCTTTTACACCAGACAGTACGATTGGATGATCATCGGCTATCAAAATTTTCATTTTACTACCATCCTAAAAAATGCCATATGCTCTAATTTTAGCATAATTGTCTGAAAAAAACCGAGCATGAATCACTGAAGTGAATAAGACTGAGGAGGTTGTATGGAAGGCGCATTCGCACTTTTGATAAGCCATCGCTCTTTGGGAAGTCATCGCCCTTTTAGCAATAAAAATATTTATGGTAGCGTGATTTTTGTGCCTTGAAACTGGCTATTACGCCGCTGCCTGACTATTTTTATCGAGATTAGAATGGTTTTCTGGATAAAAATTAGGGGTCTCTGTCATTGATGCGACCTATGTACCGCACTTTGTCTACGGTGGCCAACATGAGAGTAGGGGTTTCTATGCGGATGGGTGTCATTTTTATTTGGCTTATAAGTGCGGTTTCTTTTGCGGCGGATTATCAACATAACGCCGACGCGAAGGAAATAGACCTGTGGTTAGTGTTGGTTATTATTTTTACCGTTGTTTTTTTGGGAGGTATCGCGCTGCGATTTAAACGATTAATGAAGGATAAAAATGATATTGAAGCTGCGCTGATAACATCAAGAAAAAAAGCGGAGGAAGAGACGGAAATCAAAGCTAATTTTCTGGCAACGATGAGCCATGAGATTCGCACTCCCATTCACGGCATTCTTGGTATGCTGGATCAAATAGCAATGACGCCACTTAATTTTGAGCAAAAGCAAATGTTGGCAGTGACATCCTCGTCGGCATCTATGTTATATAATATCGTTTCTGAAGTGCTAGATTATTCAAAGCTTGAAGCAGGAAAACTGACGATTGAATTGCGTCCCTTTGTGTTACGTGAGTTGATTGATAATGTTTTATTAGTGAGTGGTCATGAGGCGAGAAAGAAAAATCTATCCGTAGAGTTGCATATTGAACCTAATCTAGCGGCTGTTTATGTCGGCGACGAATACCGTTTGCGGCAGGTTCTGATTAATATTGTTAGTAATGCGGTAAAATTCACGCATAAGGGACGCGTGTTAATCACATTGGAAGTGGTACACGAAGACGACGATAAACAGGTATTAAAAATTGGTGCGCAAGACAGTGGCGTTGGAATGAGCCAAGAAGAACTCGAGCGGATTTTTCATCCTTTTTCRCAAGCCGAAACCTCAACCACTCGTCGCTTTGGTGGGACAGGTCTCGGACTAACAATTAGTCGGCAACTGATCGAACTGATGGCGGGAGAAATGATTGTTGAAAGCGAGAAGGGTCAGGGAAGCTGGGTGGGATTTACGGTGCCGTTAGTGATCAGTGCAAGGCGAAAACCTGATCCTTATCTTAATGGCTTACAGGTAAATGTCGCTGTTAGCGATCCTATCCTCAATGCCAGTTTGACTACGCATCTTTTATCCTTGGGGGTTGAGATCAGTGATAAGACGTCAGTCTTTCGATTCAGTGACGATGATGATGAAAAGGCGGATGTTCAATTGGCGCCGCTCTCTGGCATGGTCGGAGTACGTCGATATAAAAATAGATGGTTATTAAACTCACAACCCATTATGAACCGAAGTGTTCGGCTGGTCTGTTATGAGCTATTAGGATTAGAAGAAGACACGGGGGCGCAATCAGTGTATGAGGCGGTTCTTCCTGTGCGTATTTTAGTCGTGGAAGATAACGACGTGAATCAGACGCTGGTGGCCCACCAACTCAATCAACTGGGTGTGTTGTTTGATATTGCCGACAATGGCAATGATGCATTAAGTTTTTTGACCCAAAAGGATTATGTATTTGTCCTTTGCGATTGTCATATGCCTTATATGGATGGATACCAATTTACTGAACATACTCGCGCTCAACCTGTTATTTATCGTGATATTCCGATTATCGCGATGACAGCGGACGTGTTGCCTGCTCAACGCGCGCGTTGTTTAGAAGCGGGGATGAATGACTTTTTAAGTAAGCCTATCCCTTTTCAGGAACTCCGTGATTTATTTCGGCGCTGGGGAGTCGTCGATAATAACGGCTTAGATATCGAGGCACTGAAAACGGCATTTGGCAAGGCTGACGTTCTAGAGGAGATATTAAACGCGACAGTAAAAAGTTTGGTGGCTGAGCTAGATAAGCCGGTCGCTGCGCTTGAACGGGCCGAGTGGGTGCATAAACAAACCGGGACAGTCGCCCTTTTGGGATTAACCTCGCTTGCAGAATTCGGTACCTATGCTGAGATAACATTGCGAGATAATTGTGAACACCAAGTGTATCGTGATTTTAGATCGCGGCTGTTTCTTGTCATGCGGCAAATCGAGTGCATGATTAATGAACATGTGTCTCAAGACGCGCGTCGATAAGAAGCAGTAATTGATTCGGCGCAGTCGGGTGGTATGATATTGTCATACCCGAGATATCTTAGGATGGCCAGATATGAGCATGCATCGGAAAACCATTACGCTGACTGAACAACAAGACTGTTGGGTGAAAAGCCAGATTGAAAGCGGTCAGTTTGGCAATGACAGTGAGTATATCCGTTACCTCATCCGTCGAGATCAGCAGGCTCAAGAACGTATTGCCGTGCTGAGGCAGGCTCTCGCTGAGGGTGAATCAAGCGGGGAACCTAAGGCACTCGATATATCAGCTATCAAGGCAACTGGCCGTCAACGGATGAAGGCGGTTGATTAGTGCTTAAGCTGAGCGTCACGCCGAAGGCCGAATCCGATCTCATTGGAATTTGGGTATATACCTGCGAAAAATGGGGTGCTGATCAGGCAGATAAATATCTGGATCACCTTGAGGAAGGGATGAAACAGCTGATTAATCATCCATCACTCGGCGCGAACTATGTCCATGTTTTTTCTGGGTATCGAAGATTGCAGGTCGAGCATCACGCTGTTTTCTATCAAGTACTTGAATCGGATGTGCTCGTTGTTCGTGTGTTGCACGAGGACATGGACGCACCTGAAAGACTTCTGGATTAGCTAGTTAGTCATTTATCGGGACTTTTGGTGGTGCCATTGGCGTAGGTGACACAAGCCCCGGTACCATGTCAACAACAATGCACCATGCCAACGGGCGCCTGTCACTATCGGTGCCAATTTTAATCACCAATGTCGGAGGCGCGCCAGTTATATCGAGGAACGAGGCTTACATCGTGCTGGCGCTTTTCCGACCTACGCTCGATTTTAACGAAGCGCTTCCCGGTATTTTAAGGAGACCAATTATGGCCGATCATGACACAAAAAAGACGATACCTGAGCGTGAGCAACGGCGGTTTGCCGTATCTGCCAATCGGGACAAAGGTAGTCACCGGATTCGTTATGTGGAGGCAGGCGGTGCCTCGGTGGATAATGAAGAGTGCACATTTTGCCAGGCGGTACCGGGTTTGAGTGATCAGCCGGAGAATGAAGAGAGCCGAGACGCTTCGCTTCTAGAGACGAGAGACTAGATCGAGCCGCCTCGTGCTCGCATTGGGGCTATTGCTTTTTCTGTACTCTGTATTCCGTCATCGGTATTCGGGATCGTGAATATGGAGAAGAACGAGAAGCAGTACCTAGGTCCTAGGATCCTAGGCCCTAGGAACTTTATCTACATTGAGGCTTGATGATCCCATTGGCGTAGGTGACACAAGTCACAGCATAATGTCAACAATACTGCACCATGCCAACGGGCGCCTGCCACTATCGGTGCCAANCAGTTATATCGAGGAACGAGGCTTACATCGTGCTGGCGCTTTTCCGACCTAAGCCAATGGTGCCATTGATGCTTGTCTAGTCTACGTATGATTTGGAAAAGGGAGTACGGAGAAGAGCGAGAAGCAGTGCCTAGGCCCTTTATCTACAGTGCCTGTCACGATCGGTTAGCTACCAGGGACAGGCACTTTTAGCCAGGGTTAGCTACCAGGGACAGGCACTTTTAGCCAGGGCGGCTATCGGGGCGGCTATCGGGGACAGACACTTTAAGCTAACGAGAACTAACGGGACAGGCACTTTTACGAACGGGACAGGCACTTTTACGAGAACTAACGGGACAGGCACTTTTATGATTGCTCTAGCGGGCTGAGGAGGAAGTCGTTATGATGCCTCTCCTCAATGACCAACCGGTAAATCCCTTCGTTATGTTTTCAATTGTCGACCAAAACCAACACTTTGTGGTGATCAATAAGCACCACGGCGTAGAGAACTAACGGGACAGGCACTTTTATGATTGCTCTAGCGGGCTGAGGAGGAAGTCGTTATGATGCCTCTCCTCAATGACCAACCGGTAAATCCCTTCGTTATGTTTTCAATTGTCGACCAAAACCAACACTTTGTGGTGATCAATAAGCACCACGGCGTTAGCGTGCAGAAAGAGGCCGATGAAGCGGCACTGTTACCTGCGGTCGCGG
>NZ_MUES01000029.1:0-31562 GCF_001995745.1 Salinivibrio sp. ML323
CCTAGGCAGTATAATGTCATACTGGTTATGGTGCTGTTTGTGTTTGAATAATAGCAAGGGCTAGATATTCATTCCCACGCAGGAGCGTGGGAACGAGAAAAGCCAGAATAGTCTAGCCAAATCTATCTTATCACTTCACTCAATACTTTTTTAAATATTGAAAAAAGACTTATGTCAAAACAATCAATAATTTCATGTCCATTATTTTTGGTTAACTCCACTCTTTCTTTGATGCATATCCCGACTTCCTTCTTCTTATAAGAAGTATGCCCATTCACAATATTTGACAAGTCAACATTGTAAATTAAATTATTAGCATTCTTCGGTATAGGCTTTAATCCAATTGGTATATTACTGAAAAGAGTTCCTATTTTATAAAGAAACTTTAAAACCCAATCATTAGTTGAATAACAATTTGTAATCATTGACCCTGGATGTCTCGTACATGTCTCAATCCATTTTTCAGTATTTGACATGGCACCACCAAACAAATATATTGAGTGAATGCTATTCTTTCTTTCCAAATTAGATAATGCATTAAACGATACACTTGCCCCTAGCGAGTGCCCCATTAAAATAAACTGATTGGATTCTTGGTTGTTGATATAATGAGCTAGCCATATTCCCGCATCTTCAGATCGGCGTATTGCCTTACTCCAATCAGTACCTATATTAGCTATATTAGCTATAAAAGCAGGCACTGCGCTTCCAGCTCTTAAAATAGGCACAGAGGATGATAACATTTCAAATGCAATTGTTGAATCATTGCTAAATCCAAATAGTTTTTTTAAATTACCACTAGGCCAATCTAAATGAAGCACTCGCTGAAATGGATAAAGTTCATCAACTACAGAGAGCCAATCCTTAATATCTTCTTCAGACTCTGATAAAAAACCATTAATCACAATCACGGTAGGTTCTAATCCTTCTCGTATGTGCCTAATTTTATATTCACAACTCATCCAACTATCCGATATCGACTAAACATAATGCTTTATATGGGACGCAAGTAGTGTGCGCGCCCAAACCTAACTTGTTGAACGAAAACGCTATACGGCAGAACGCCGAATTATCGCCTATTTTTCTTCCTGCTCTGCAAGTCGCCAATGAACAGGAGGAATACCATGACCTCTCCACAACAAAAGGAATTCGGCATCCTTTATCAATAGTATCTCGACTAGGCTTACTTCTCGTCTTAGCTCACGCTGAAGAAACTGTCAGGCATGGCGCCTACCTATGCGTATTTCAAACTATTTACTTAATAATGCAACTGGCTTGTTCAACACCCAAATAAAGTGTCGGCTGCGCGATACTTATTCTTATTTGTTAGGTTTTATTTACCAACCTGTTCTCAATCACCTTTAAAAGCTCGCCATCTGCTGTTTTCCAACTAGTTGGGCCACTTCGACTATTGCCAGCCACTAAACATGCAGCATAGGAAGATGAGCTAACTAGCTTGTCTTTAACTAAAAGAAAATGATCGCCCTTGTCTTCAAGAAGACCATTTCTGATCATTTCTTCTTTCATAGAAATACTCTTAGTCGGCATACTAGGGGATGACTTATGATTTATTTGTGAACCCTTTAAAATTAAAAAACCATCATCAACAATACGACCTTGCGCTTTAACTTTATTCATCTTAAATGTAAATTCATAATTTATGATAGAGTCTTCTTCATCCTCATTTAAAGATGATCTTGTCGTAACAGACACTGATTCTAAAACTCTGTGACTCAGGCTACCTAAAACAATGCGAATATTATCAATAAACTCTTCCATTGCTGCAGAATCCGCTCGCGGCAAACTTGACTTTGTCGGAGTGTTATTATTTTTCAACTGGTAACGCTCTGATTTTTTACTAATTTCCACAAGCCGGGCTTCTAAATATTTTATATGCCCTTTAGTCAGGTTTTCATCCTTACTAGTGAATATAACCACTTCATTCCAGAACTCTTTCTTACGGTCATGATCAGCTAAACGTTTAAATACATCTTCTGACTCTCCGATATAAGCAATATTATTATCACCCTCTGAACTTTCGAATAAAAAATAAACCCCTGGCCTCTTAGATTCTTCCCATTTACCAAGTTCTGAAAATCTACTACGAGGGCAAGCTAATGCCTGACCTGACCAGTTAGCTATCTCAACGTGTCTTAACCCTGTTGGACTACCATCGGCTAAAAATGTTTTTATACAGCGACCAAATTTATACATATGATTAAAACTTCCTGTAAACCTAACGCCAAATTAAGGTGTGAACAACGCTAACCACCTACCTAATGCATTGTGCCATAAACACTAAACTTGCTTGAAGTGAGGGTGCCTAGCGTTGTGAATCACCCTTAAATTTTATTGTTATAACTTTGACGCCAGCAGATCTCTTAGCTGAGTTACCACACCGACCAAACTTTCATTCAGGTTCGACGCTTCGAAACTGTCTGGACAAACCCAATCCAGAAACTTAGCAGCGTTAGTGCTGCCGCCAATCATTGTAATAATATGTTCTTGGACTTCACTAGGAGTTAAACTCTTCTTTGTTTTCTTCGAGTTCACATGAGCGACATAGTCATCGCGCAGAATTAATAAAGACTTATTGCTTGTAATTTGCTCATTGAATTGACCACGGAGTTGATTGAGCTCATTCGTCATCTCGTTGAATTCGCGTGAATACTTACGGTTTAACTCAACGTACTTACAGCAATTTAAAACAATAGAGTTAAAACAAAGTCTCCATATGCATTGTCGACTAGTTTTTAATTCTGGTTTATGCATGTATGGTTTCGACTCATACTCGCGTATTAGGCTAACTGAAATAGTTAAGTCCCCTATCAGACCAACTAAAATCTCAAGTAACTCCTGATTTCTATTTCTCACTCGTTTTCCCAATAAAAGTTATAACATTGTACTAGTGTGCGTGCTCGATTTGTCAAAATCGTTATACGCCCTGTTTTATCTATAACCTCATGATAATCATGCGGTTTTCCATCTTTCTCATCAAATCCTCATTGGTGATAATGTGCATGCCGCCTATCCCGGTTGAGGTGTTCACATTATCCCCGCGCTTGTACTTTTAACCGATTGATTATTCGTGTTTTTTATTTTTTCGCCCCGGGAAAGTGTGAATCGGTCATGAGAAAGCGTGCATCTATGTAGGCGTTTTGTTGCGTTCCACGCTACCGCCCTTTGGTTGTCGGCATCCAAAAGGCCATGTAAGAGGCAGAAATATAAGGGTTAGCGTACCAGAGTGCAGAATAGCTGTTTAGACAGAATCGCCTAAAATGTTGGTGAGGTCAGAGTTTGGGAGTTTGCGGGACAATAAATGCAAAAAAGCCGCTGACTGAGCAGCGGCTTTCGGTATGTGGCGGAGAGATAGGGATTTGAACCCTAGAAGGGCTATTAACCCTTGCCGGTTTTCAAGACCGGTGCTTTCAACCACTCAGCCATCTCTCCGGAACGGGGCGTATACTAGAGGCAGCTCAGAGCGATGTAAAGTCCATTTTTACTTTTTCGCACTTAAGTGCTGATTTTATCAGCAAAAGCCTATTTTCAGCGCTTTTCTCTCCTTTGCCCCGCCGTTTATTTAGCCAAATCGACCGTTGATGTAATCAGAGGTCAGTTTGTGCTCAGGGTCATTAAAGACTTTTTGTGTGCTGTTGACTTCAACCAAGTCACCAAGGTGGAAGTAGGCGGTGCGGTCAGACACACGTGCCGCTTGCTGCATCGAGTGCGTGACGATCACGATGCTGAAGTTTTTCTTCAGATCGGCAATCAGCTCTTCAATGATACCCGTGGCAATCGGGTCTAGCGCCGAACAAGGCTCATCCATCAAGATCACTTCCGGCGCGACCGCAATGGTACGTGCGATACACAGACGCTGCTGCTGACCGCCTGATAGACCTGTTGCTGGCTGATCGAGGCGATCTTTCACTTCGTTCCAAAGCCCTGCGCGCGTGAGTGATTGCTCAACCAATGCATCCAACTCGTCTTTGCCGTCAATCAAGCCATGGATACGTGGGCCATATGCCACATTATCGTAAACCGATTTCGGGAACGGGTTAGGACGCTGGAATACCATGCCCACTTGCGAGCGAAGCTCCACAATTTCGGTGTCGCGATGATAGATATCTTCGCCATCCAAAATAATATCACCCGACACTTGGCAGCCAGGAATGGTGTCGTTCATGCGGTTGAGACAGCGCAAGAAGGTAGACTTACCACAGCCTGATGGACCAATCATCGCCAAGACTTCTTTTTCACCAATATCCAAGCTGACATCGGTGATCGCTGATTTTGAGCCGTTTTCGTAATTCACAAAGACATTACGAGCCGTCATACGTGGGCTCTCGACAAAAGGCACACCACACGTTTCAGTCGGTGCCGCCGTATTTTGCGGCGTGGTTTCTGCTACTTCTTCAGTCATGGCTAAGTTGTTCATTGTTGTCGTCGTCATGGTTGTTTCTCCCGACTTACCAGCGTCGTTCAAGACGCTTACGCAGAATCACGGCACAGGCATTCATAAGGGCAAGGAATGCCAGCAATACCATGATTGCGCCAGAGGTGTTTTCGACAAAGCCCTTTTCAGGATTCTCTGCCCATAAATAAATTTGAACAGGTAACGCAGTGGCGGCATCTAGGGGCCCTGAGGGGATATCCACAATAAAGGCCACCATACCAATCATCAGCAGCGGCGCGGTTTCGCCCAGCGCTTGCGCCATGCCGATAATGGTGCCGGTGAGCATGCCAGGCATGGCAAGTGGCAATACATGGTGAATCACCATTTGCATTTTTGATGCGCCGACACCCAAGGCGGCATCACGTACCGATGGCGGTACCGCTTTAATAGATGCGCGGCTCGAGATAATGATGGTTGGCAGTGTCATCAGTGTCAGGACCAAGCCGCCCACAACCGGCGCAGAACGCGGCAGGTCGGCAAAGTTGAGGAACACGGCTAAGCCCAGCAAACCAAACACGATCGACGGTACCGCTGCCAGGTTATTGATGTTAATTTCAATAATCTCAGTAATACGATTACGTGGTGCGAACTCTTCTAAGTAAATCGCGGCCGCCACCCCAATGGGGAAGCTTAATGCCAGTGTCACCAGCAGCGTATAGAAAGAGCCCACGGTCGCGCCCCAGATCCCGGCAAGCTCAGCATCACGGCTGTCACCATTGGTGAAAAAGCGCGAGTTAAACACGGTGCGAACACGATCGTCCTCTTTTAGCTGGTTGAACCAACCAATGTGTTTGTCTTTAAACTGGCGATAAGACTCCGGCAAGCTGCCATCGATATTGCCTTTGTTAAACTGATTGACGTTATCGCCCGCGAGTGCCCAAATTTCAACCTCTTGCCCCACCAAGTCAGGATTGGCTGCCACGCGGTCGCGTAAGTCGTACTCGGCTCCGTTAGACAGAAAACGGAACAGCTCACGTTTGTCGCCACGCGACGTCACCTCGGGCATGGCATCAAAAATGGCATCTGCCAAAACTGAGCGATAGCCCAGATATTTAAGGGTCTCATCATTTAATGGCTTGCCTTCAATACCTAGATTTTCTTCACTTAAATCAACGGTCAAGCGAATTTCCGTGGTATAGAAAGCGGTGTAGCCTTGCGAGACGATCGAGCCGAGCAATAGAACCAAGAAGGTAAACGCTAGGAAAATAGAGCCGATACCGTAAAAACGGAAACGTCCTTCTTTCCCGCGGCGCTTTGCTAAGCTAGCCCTTACCCTTGCGCGCTTTTCTTGCGCCAGTTGTTCGATTTTATCAGTCATATTGTTCCCGGTATTTCTTCACGATGTTCAACGCAATCACGTTAAGTGCCAGTGTCACAACAAATAAGGTCAGACCCAAAGCAAACGCCGCCAAGGTTTTTGGACTATCAAATTCTTGGTCACCCACAAGAAGCGTGACAATCTGCACCGTCACTGTGGTAACTGAATCAAGGGGATTAGCCGTTAGGTTAGCCGACAGACCCGCTGCCATTACGACAATCATGGTTTCGCCGATTKCACGTGAAACAGCCAGCAATAAGCCACCCACAATGCCGGGTAATGCAGCCGGTAAAACAACCTTGCGAACCGTTTCTGACGGCGTCGCGCCCAGTCCATACGAGCCATCACGTAGCGATTGCGGTACAGCAGTGATCACATCGTCTGATAATGACGACACAAAAGGAATAATCATGATCCCCATCACCGCACCGGCAGCCAGTGCACTCTCTGACGACGCGCTGCTAAAGCCGATCGCCTGTGCCACATCACGGATAAAGGGTGCGGCCACCAATGCGGCAAAGAAGCCATAAACCACCGTTGGAATACCTGCCAGGATCTCCAAAATTGGTTTGACGATACCCCGTATACGCGGCGATGCATATTCGGCCAAGTAGATCGCGCTCATCAACCCGACTGGCGCCGCAATGCACATGGCGATAAACGAGATCATTAAGGTGCCGGTAAACAGTGGAATCGCACCAAACGAGCCACTGGCCGCTTGTTGGTCTGCACGTAAGGCAATTTGCGGTGACCACTCAGTACCAAAAATAAATTCAGTGACTGGGATCATTTGGAAAAAGCGCAACGCCTCAAACAACACCGAGAGCACAATGCCCAGTGTGGTTAAAATCGCGAGTGTTGAACAAAGCAGCAAAAAAGCCTGCATCACATTTTCCACGCGATTTCGAGCGCGAAGACGTAATCGCAGAGAGCGCCAGCCAAAGGCCAACCCCGCTAATGCAAGCGATGTCATGGCGGTGAAACGCAACGTCGTTCCCAGTTGGTTCAACATTTGATAATGGTCAGCCGCTGCCAACAAGACAGCATCGTCAGTTTGGGTGATGCCACGAGCGACGTTGCCAATCTGACTGTATAGCAAGTCGGCGTTGCCGAACTGCGTGACATACGAATCAGACAGTTGTGCCATCACCAAACTGTGGATCAAGTTGGGTTCTACCGCTTGCCACAACAATAAGAGAACCAGTGCCGGAATAGCCGCGAGAATCGCAACATAAGAGCCGTAATAATTAGGACGAGAATGAAGCTTACTCAATCCGCCAGCCGTATCGGCGAGCTTGATTGAACGTGATCGAGCAATAAAAAAGCCTGAAATTGCAATAATAGCAATCACGGTCATCAGCATGGGTGTTGTCATTGTTCCTCCTGAACACGCACAAAGGTGGCACCTCATGTGTGCCACCTTTTCGTGTTCACACTGCGCTTACAGGTTTGGTTTTAGGTCAACTGCGGCGCTGCGTACTTGTTTCCATTCACCGTTGTCGAGTGGGATAAGGCCACGGTCAGCCAAGTAACCCATGTTGCCGATTGCATCTTCAGCAGTGAATGCGCTTACGTAGTCTTTCAGACCTGGAATCACGTCTTCGTGTGCTTTTTTCACGTAGAAGTACAGTGAACGTGATACGGGATAGTCGCCACTACCAATCGCGTCAAATGTTGGTTCAACGCCCGCGATTTTTGAGCCTTGTACCTTGTCAGCATTTTGCTCTAGGAAGCTGTAACCGAAGATACCAAGTGCATCTGGGTTTGCTTCAAGCTTTTGTACGATAAGGTTGTCGTTCTCACCCGCTTCGATGAAAGCACCGTCTTCACGCATGCCGTGACAAATCGCTTTGAATTTGTCTTCGTTGCTGTCTTCAAGCGCCGCCACTTCTGGGTACTCGGCACAGCCCGCTTCCATGGCTAGCTCAACAAAAGCGTCACGCGTCCCTGATGTTGGTGGTGGACCTAGCACCTCAATTTTGGTGTTAGGCAGTGATGGGTTCACGTCTTTCCACGTTTCATTTGGGTTGTCGATAAAGTTGCCGTTGCCGTCTGGCACGGTTTTAGCGAGCGCGGTGTAGATCTCTTTCAAGCTCAGGTCATATTGCTGAGACATTTTCGAGTTTGCCAGCGCAATACCGTCATAACCGATTTTGATTTCAACAATGTCGTCAACACCGTTTGACTTACAACGGTCGATTTCCGAGCTTTTAATTTTACGTGATGCGTTAGTAATATCTGGCGTGTTTTCACCCACACCTGCACAGAACAGCTTAAGACCGCCGCCTGAACCGGTAGATTCGATTTTTGGTACTGAGTATTGCGACGTGCGACCGAAGCGCTCAGCAACTACAGTAGCAAAAGGGTAAACAGTAGAAGAGCCAACGATGCTAATGTAATCACGGTTTGCGGCCGTTGCGCTACCTGAGGCCAGCACGGCCATTGATACTGTAGTAGCTGCAAAGAGAGCTTTAAGTTTCACATCAACCTCCAAGTCGATTATTTAAGTTAGTGCTGTGCAAATCAATTTATCTACACATAACGAAGAACTCGGTTAACGGGGAGACACATTAAGAGCACAAAGTGACAGTTCCTTTATGCAATCATGAAGGTTTGATGACAGTGCGGCGCATTGGTAACAGATTCAAAAGTTGTTTTTACCACGCTGGCGCTGAACACATGGCGGGCTAGGATAAACGCATCCAGGGCTGATGCGCGTCGACGAGATGCGCCGATAATTGTCCTGTATTCCACTTTTTAGATGAGAAAAGGCAATGATAGATGCCAAAGACAATGTCCCGTTAGACGCGCTTGCCGACGCGTTCCCGATGCATAACGATACCGCGCCGAGTAAGCCAGTGGTTTTGTTTTTGTGCGATGGTGAACATGGCGTCTCCTTGATGGCCGCCGCCTTGATGAAAAGTAAAGCGAGCAGCTTTTTTGATGTTTACTGCGCACATACATCCAGCACCATGCATACTGCACAAGCGTCAAAAGCACTTATTCAATTTCAACTCTCAACCTCTGGGATCACGCCTTGCCCGCTGGCCGAGCTGACATTGACATATGTTGATTATCTAGTTGCCGTGAATCCAGCCGCCGTACAATCTGGACTACCCTTGCCCCGTTACGGAAAATTTGTGCCTTGGGATGTGACCGAGCACAGTGATGCCGGCTTGGTTGCCGTGCTCCGGGAGGTGAATAAAAGCATCAACTACTTTTTATCTTTGTATTTATTTCGTTGAGATATTTGTTTCGCTACTGCGTTTGCGGCGGGAATAAAAAGTGCGCGCCATTCGCGCACTTTGTGTTGGTGGATGGTGTCGGTGGGTACAGTTATAGCCTAAAGGCTTCCGCTTGCTCTTTAATACTGGCGTTTTCTTTTTCCAAACGTTCGTACGCTTGACGGGTTTGCTCCGCCGTCTCGGCAAGTGACTCTGCCGCTCGGTGAATCGCGGACACATTTTGGTTCAGATCCGCCGCTGCCGTGGTTTGCTCTTCGGTCGCGGTAGCAATCGCACCGGTCATTTCAGATACCTGTTGCGTGGCATCATTGATGGTGTCAATCGCTTCTGCCGCACGCTTGGCATCATCCAGCCCTTTTTGCGTCAAGGTTTGGCTATCGCTCATCACTTTGTAGGCCTGACGCGCTTTGGTTTGCAGTCCTTCAATGATCTGGTTGATCTCATCGGTCGATGATTGGGTTTTGGTTGCCAACCCTCGTACCTCATCAGCCACGACCGCAAAGCCTCGACCCGCTTCGCCCGCGCGAGCCGCCTCAATAGCCGCGTTGAGCGCGAGCAAGTTGGTTTGCTCGGCGATGGTACTAATCACTTCCGAGACTTTACCGATATTTTCGCTATCTTCGGTTAACGCCTCAATCACTTGCGAGGCTTCGTTAACTTGATCTTTAGCCGCTACGCTTTGCTGATACGATTGCTCAAACGTTTGTCGGCCTTGCTCTGCGTATTCACGCGATTTATCAGTATGTTCCGCCGCATTGACAGTGTTACTGGCCACTTCACCAAAGGTAGACTCCATCTGCGTCATCGCGCTCGCAAGCTGTGAGAGTTCACCCCGCTGTTGCTCGACGCTATTCACGGTATGGCTCACCTGGGTCGATAGCTCATCACTGACCGTTTGTAATCGCTTAGTGCCTTTCACTAACGACCCTATCAGCTCGGTAATGCTTTCTTGCATTTGCGCAAAGGTATTCGCTGCTTGTCCCAGCTCGTCGCGGTTAAACGTATCGAGATCCAACCGTTGGGTAAGATCACCGCTTTCCACCCGCTGCATCTGAGTAACCAGCTTCGCCAGCGGCCCACGTATTCGCTGTTGTAGCAATAACGCCACACCCGCCATCAGCACAACCAGAGCAATAATCACGGCAATACCAATATAAATGAGACGCTCAATTTTTTCCGATTCTCGCGTCTTTATCGCGTTGGCTTGGTCTTCCAACGTCTGTTGCAATGTGGCAAGGTTCGCGACTATCTGGTCAAACGGCGCCAACATGGGGCCTAACATTTTACGGCGCGCATCATCAATTCGCCCGTTATCAATAAGCGAAATATAATCGTTTTGCATCTCACGGTAATTGTTCAGGCGCGTTTCTATCGTGGCCACGGCCTCTGTATTACTGTCACTCACCGTGAGTGCTTTCATTCGGTCAAGTGCTTCGCCAACCTCTTGATCGTTGCGCTCTATTTTCACCAAAATATCGCGATGCGCTTGTTTATCATCGGTTAACCCGTAATCGAGTGCGAAGCGGCGATAAGTGACGGTATAATAACGCAAGTCAGACACAGTGCTCAGCAGGCGAACATTACGCTCTACCACATCATTAAACTGTGCCTTGACCGTGTTTATTTCGCTGAACAAGTACGCCCCGCTCGCCGCAACCGCAATGCCGAGTGCCAGAAACACCACGCGTAAATACTGTATAATCGTCATTGGTTACCCCGCTGCCCCTAATTCCACTATAAAGTTACTTGTTTTTTTGCGCACGAGGTAACGGGTACGGCCTATTGCTGCAATAGGTTCATTCTCGGTAGGGTTTTTCTTGGTGGCCTTTTTGCTGATCACACCACAATGAGCAGCAACCCATGACAAGCCACAACAGCTATCGTCAAGCGGCCACGCATGGTTTGATAGGCAGAGGACGTGTCTTCACTCTCGCTTTTTCGGATCCATTTTTCCGCCAGCCATACCGCTAAATAACCGGTCGCAAGCAGCCCAGTCGCGATCAGGTATTGGGTCGCGCCTTGAATAAGCGCCCCCCAAGCCAAGAGTGCAAACAGGTTGCTCAGCAATAACGCATTACGGCTAAGTTTATGGGAAAAGTGATCGATGCCATTGCCCCATAAAACGCCGGATAAAAAGCTTAAAATTACCGCGCTATAGCTCAAAAAAAGCTGCTCGCCACTGAGACCGAATAAGGTCAGATCGGCCCAGGTGACGAGCACACCGCCAATAAAAGGAAGCAAGCCAAGGTACCCAAGTTGCAGCATGGTATCGCGCGAAGCGGGTTGTGGTTTCATCATCTCACTCCTAGACACTCTATTAAGGTTTTTATCAATCCTAAGTGTACGAAGACAATCCGCCATTGGCCGTCTTATCAACACATTTCGCTGCTTTTCTCAACACCTCCACCTAACATAATTTGATTAACGGCTCTTTTTTTTGCAAAGGGTGCTTGTGTTGCGTAAATTGTTGCGCGTTTTGTTGTTAAAAGAGGAACGATTCATGTCAACACGAAGTACGTCGGATGCGAGTAATGCCAGCGCATTGCAGCATCCGTTTGCCGATTGCGTCACACAGACCGGCCTGTTTAAAGGTGTTCATAAAAATATGATGATCGCCGCCACGCTCCTGGTTTGTGTCTTCGTGTTTTTTACCGGATTTAATACTGATTTAGCCGGCCGTGTATTTGCCGCGGCACGTGGCTGGGTGGAGTCGACCTTTGGTTGGTATTACATGTTGGTGTTGGTGCTGTTACTGGTCGCCAGCTTGACGATTGCCGTCACGCGTTTAGGAAACATTCGGTTGGGTGATGACGATGACCGGCCCGAGTTTAGCACCTTCTCGTGGCTATCCATGTTGTTTTCCGCCGGTGTCGGTGTTGGCATATTGTTTTTTGGGGTAGCCGAACCCACGCTCTACTTTGATACAAGTGGTGCGTTCGGCTACCCCAACAACCCATATGCTGATATGGCAGGCGCAACCACCATGGGATTTGATCGCGCGGTCGCTGCTCTGCGTGTTACTTACTTTCACTGGGGCTTTCATGGCTGGGCCGTGTACGTCATTGTTGGCCTCGCGCTGGCGTATTTCTCGTTCCGTAAAAAACTGCCGCTCGCGCTGCGATCCACCATTTACCCGCTGATTGGCGATCGGATCTACGGCCCCATTGGTCATATCACCGACATCTTGGGTGTCCTGGGCTGCGTATTCGGTGTCGCTACCTCGCTCGGGTTAGGTGTCAGTCAGATCGCGGTGGGGCTCGATCGCTTATTTGGCGTCGACCCGGGTGTCATGACTCAGGTTATCCTGATCGTTTTGATTTCTGTGGCCTCAATCATGTCGTCTCTGTCTGGCGTCGGCAAAGGGATCCGCATTATTTCCGAGTGGAACATTATCGTCTCGGCATTGGTGATCGCTTACTTCTTATTTGGTGGGCCAACCACCTGGTTAATCCACGTCTTTGGTGCTTCACTCAGTGACTATTTGGTCGGTTTTATCCCAATGGGACTGTGGTTTCCTGAAACATCAGGCCCAGCCGCATGGCAAAATGCCTGGACCATTTTCTACTGGGGTTGGTGGATTGGCTGGGCGCCCTTTATTGGCTTATTTATTGCCCGCATTTCTCGCGGACGTACCCTGCGTGAGTTTGTGGTTTGTGTGCTTTGCGCGCCAACGCTGATGATTTTTGCTTGGTTGGCCATTTTTGGCGGCAATGCGTTGCATCAAGAGCTTGTTGCTGAGACGGGTGTCGGTACTGCGGGAATCATTGATTTGGTGAATGGCTGGGACTTGCCTGCGGCATTGTTCGCCACAGCCGATGGCATTACCGGCGGTGGTATCTGGGGTTGGATACTGAACGCCATGATGATCTTTTTGCTGTTTAGCTGGTTTATTACCTCGTCCGATTCCAGCACCTTGGTGCTCACCACCATTCTGTCGATGGGCAATGATGATCCGCCGAAACGCTTCCGTGTTTTCTGGGGCACCATGATCGGCGCTGTCGCCGCGGTGCTTTTGGTCGCAGGCGGCTTAAGAGCCTTACAAACGGCCAACATGGTGACTGCATTACCTATCAGTGTATTGGTGATCTTAATGACCATCAGTGTGATGAAGTCTTTACTGGCAGAGCCGGTTGGCAAGCCCACCGCCTCGACGCCATCACAAGCGAATCACTAGACCGGTTTCACTGACCAACGAAAGCGCCACCTCATACGGTGGCGCTTTTTATTCAAGGTCGTCTTATTCGAGGTCGTCGTCGCTTTTATGGGTTCGTACCATCCACGGCCATCGCCAGCACACTGACCGGATGCAAGGCTTCCAACGGTGTGTTCTCTTCAATTTGCCATTTGCAGGTTTCACAATCGGTGATAGCAAAGTCGGCTTCTGCAGCTTTAATCTGCGCAAACAAACCACTACCGATGGCAATCGAGGTTTGATAGTTCTCGGTTTTAAAGCCATAGGTGCCTGCCAAACCACAACACTCGCTATCGAGCACAACCACGTCTAGCCCGGGGATCATCCGCAATAGCTCAATGGTGAACATCGCATTGCCACTGCGCTCCAAGTGACAAGGGGTGTGATACACCACCCGCTTATTGACGGGTTTTAGCTTGGGCATCTCGCCATTCATTGCCGCTTTGAGTAAAAAACGGGTCACGAAGCTAATTTGTCCTGCTACATGCTGATTGTCGACACCCAATACATGCGGATACTCTTCTTTGAGTGTCAGCGCACACGATGATGACGTCGCGATCACTGGGCGCTCGTCGGCAACAGAATCGGCAATCATCGCGGTATTGGCGGTAGCATTGCGTCTTGCTTTATCATAAAAACCGTTAGCAATTAAGGGGACACCACAGCATTTGTGTTTCTCTAATAGCTGAACGCCATAGCCCATCGCATTCATTACTGTGACCAAGTCTTTGCCGAGCTGCGGATTGTTAAAATTCACATAACAACCGTGAAAATAGCTGACTTGTTTGGGGTATTCAGCTTGTACCGCCGTTTGACTTTTCATCCAGCGGCGGAAGGTACCAAAAGAATACTTAGGCAAGGATTTATGTTTATCTACCCCAATGGTGGCATGCATCACTGCTTTTACCGGTTTTAGATCCGTCATCGCATTCACAATCGGTGCCACTGGGTTCGCCAAGGTACCAAATAAATCGGTGTGGCTGAGCACGTAATCACGCATCAACTTAGGATTGATGTTTTTCTCGCCATGTTTACCCCGTGCCACGGCAATGATATCACCAATTTTCACCCCAGAGGGACAGGCGGTTTCGCAGCGTTTGCAGTTGGTGCATAGTTTGAGTAGGTCGTCATAATACTCTGGATTTTTGATCCGCAGACGCTCGCCGTCCGGCCCACACTCTTTGGGGCCCGGATACGCCGGATTCACTTTCGACACTGGGCAGTACACAGTGCAGACGGTACACTTGATACACTGGTCAAAACTGGTGGGCTGCGGTGCATGGTCGCGATATTCTCTCTGTTTAAGCCATTCGGTTAACATATGGCCTCCTTAGCGTTTGCCATCACGGCAAGTGCTCGTTGTGCCGCGGCGTAGCCTGTTGCAACCGCAACGCCTCCGCCGCAACCTTCAAATACGGGATCGTAACCACTGAGTACCGCCCCACATACAAACAAGTTTTGACAACGTTTTCCGCGCGCGGTAGGCCGCAGTTGGTTATCGGTGTTAATACCGAAGGCCATAAAAGGATGACTTTGCTGGCTGAAAAAGTCGTCATTGCGCCATTCGCTGCGGTCAGGGCTTTGTACCATATCTAACCCCAGTGTTGGCTCGCTAACTTGGGTGCGATCCGCATTCAAGCCGCGACTAAAATAGCTTCCCGTCGCCAAGATCACTGCCTCTGCGGTTAACGGAATATCCTCTAACTGACGGGTATGTAATGCGGTGAGGCGGCCACTGTCGTCAAACTCGCCGCTTGTGACTTGATCACCGCGCAGCAACATGCCACCTGCACTGGCAAACGCGCGCTGCAGCGCCTCTTCTATTCGAATCCCGAGTAACGAAGGCGGCATGGTGGGCACTTCATGGAAACAACGATCGGTGCGCTGTTTAAGTGCATCCATACCCTGCTCGCCCGCAACGTTGGCAATGATGGCGGGCAATATCACGAGCTCATCCGGTCCAGATTGCGCGATTAACTGCTCGCACAGGCTGTCAAAGGCGTTAGGATCGGCCAGTAAGCGTGACAGATCAACCGAGCGCAATTCATTGCGGTTACGGCGCAAACGCTCCGCACCAGGAATCGAAAGCGTGATGGTGCGACTCGGGCAGGAGGCAAAATCGCGCTGCGCGGTAATAGTGTCTTTGGCTAACGTCGGTTGCGCATCGCGATAGCCGTCAATGGCGGCAAAACAGAGACCCGAAAAACGGCGCGGGCCGCGATGTTGATACACGTGCCCTTGCGATAACCACGTCGGACGCACGGTGCCCAGCGGCGTGATCCGGCCATGATTGGCGTTGTCTTCTTGATGATACAAACACACTTTTTGCGCACTGAGTTGCTGTTGGAACCAGGTTAACGAATCGGTGATCTCATCAAGGCTCACCTTGGCATAAGGGTGCTCAGGATGCTGGCGCACCAATTTGGGAATCGCCTCAAACGGTTGGATAACCGGCTCACCATTAGGAAAATGGCCCAGTACATCAATTGAACCCGAGGAAAAATGCAGTGCACTTTGTCCCGCACTGATCATTACCGTTTTTTTGCCGGCTTCCAATGCACGTATCGCTGCCGTATACCCAGCAATGCCACCGCCAATCACCGCAATATCATAGTGAATCATTGTGAGACCTCCTGATCGACAGCTTGAGTAGACACTTGCTCATTCATTTCCGTTTTTGATTCCTCGCTCGACGACTTAGGCACATCACCGGCGCCAAATAATCCTTGATAAATCCAGTAACTAAATTCGGCTTCGCGTAAAGCGTCCCCCCAGAAGATAGGCTTGACGCCCTTCCAGCGCTCTTCAAGAAAGTCCACCAGCAGCCCAGCACTCGCTTGCCCATCTAATCCTCCGCATTCACTAAATAAGCTGGCGGCACGATAACTGCACAACTCACCCTGACAAGGCCCCATACCCAGACGGGTGCGGCGACGTAAATCAGTGATGTTTTTTGCGTCCAACGATTGAATGGCATAGTTCACCTCGCCCTTGGTCACCATTTCGCATTCGCAAATCACCGCTTGGCTGTCGTCACTTTCATCCAAAAAATGGCTGACGCGTTCGCCATGGCGATAATAGGCGGATTGATAGACGGGTTTGACCAAGCTTGCACTGGCTTTGCTGATCCCTTTAGAAGGCTCAGAGCCCGGCAGCGGACGGGTCGCGGTTTGGCAGGCATTGCGGTTACCCAGTTTTTCAGCCACCAAATCTGTGGCTTGCTCGGCCATCAGTCGATAGGTCATGAGTTTGCCACCGGTTATGGTGATCAAACCGTCAAGGCCATCGCGCGCTTGGTGGTCAAGCAACACGATGCCGCGGCTAATATTACGACCACTGCCATCATCGTCCACCGAGACCAATGGACGTACGCCTGCATAAGCCCGTAACACCCGAGTATTGGCCATGATGGGAGCCAGCTTGGCGCCCTCGCGCATCAGCACATCCACTTCTTGTGGCGTCACCGCCAACTTATCAATTTGGTCGTACTCAATATGCTCGGACGTCGTACCAATTAAGGAAATAGTATCGCCAGGCACCAAGATGTCCGCATCGGCCGGTTTGCGACAGCGGTTGATCACTCGATTATTAATGCGGTAATCGAGGATCAGCAATGAGCCCTTGGCAGGAAACATTTTGATGTTGAGATCGGCATACTCACAGATAGTCTGGCCCCAAATCCCTGCCGCATTGATCACTTGCTGGGCCATAATCGAAAAGCGCTCACCCGTAAGAGTGTGGATACAATGAACCCCTTGTACCGTCGCGCCTTGGCGAATTAATCCAGTGACTTGGGTATGATTAAATACCTTGCCGCCATGCTCTTTACCGTCTAACACATTTGCCGCACACAAACGAAAGGGGTCAACCGTGCCATCGGGCACTTGCACGGCGCCTATCATGGCCGGGTTAGCATTGGGCTCTAGAGCGAGCGCCTCATGCGGTGTGAGTTTTCGTGTCGGAATACCGGCTTTATCACAGCTGGCGATAAAGGTATCTTGGTAGGCCAGATCGTCTTCCGGCAAGGTAATAAACAGCCCCTTGGTATCTTCCACGCAATGACGCGCCACGGATTTAAGAATGGTGTTTTCTTGGATGCATTCGCGTGCCGATTCGGTATCCGTGACCGCGTAACGAGCCCCAGAGTGCAACAACCCATGGTTGCGACCCGAAGTGCCTGCCGCAATATCGTCACGTTCGAGCAAAATGCACGAGATGCCGCGAAGCGCACAATCGCGCATGATGCCAGTGCCGGTCGCACCGCCACCAATGATGACCACATCCGTTTCAATATAATGGCGAGTTGGCATGGGGCCTCCTTGTTACTTTATCGTAACCAGAGTGTGGCATTTCCCGTGCAACAATGACGGCGACAACATCACACTATGCGCGAAAGCGAAAAGGAAACTGCGGCTTGTTTGATTTAGGACAAACTTTTGCGTGGCGGATAGCGCGCGAATGGTGACACGGCAAATGGGTACCACAAGAAATCAGGCCGCGTTTATCCGCCATTTGAGGAAAACACCTAGGGATAGCATAGTCGTGAAAAAGAAGACAAAGAAGACAAAGACGCCATGCTCGAAAACGCGCATTGTTAATACATTGTGTATTTATTGGCTATTATTGCCCGATCTCAAATGTTGTCGAGTCATGGTGGCGCGATAACACAGCGCCACCACGAAGCATAATCCCGCCGGAAACAACAAGGCCGTAAAGTGGAAATGCGCAAATAACGCCGCCCCTACCACGCCGCCAACAATAAACCCCGACGCAATCAGTAAAAACAGCATCAGTTTACGCTTATCAACGCGGTTACCGCGCAGCTTGCCGCCCAACATTAAGCCTAAATCGGTGACAATACCGGTTAAATGGGTTGAGCGTACAATCGCACCACTATAGGTGGTCGCCATCGCATTTTGCAGGCCACAAGCCGCCGATGCCGCCAGTTGACCAATGGCAAGGCCGCGGGACAAAAAATAAAACGCCACCACAATTAACCCGGCTTCAACAAAGAGTGCCGAGTCATAATGGCGGCCCAGCTTTAGCGTGCTGCCATGCAATAAGCAGCCGGACACCGCAGCACCAAGGAAAAAGGCCAACAATAAGCCACCCAGCTGAACAACGTGCATCCACTGGCCCGCAAACAGCCCCGAGCCAAATTGCGTCGCAGTGCCTGATACGTGTGAGACGGCTTGGYGTTCAAAGCCCAACAAGCCGATCGCATTGATGGTGCCGGCGATCAGTGCCAACACGAACGCCCCGGATTCAACCCACCGAGGCAAACGGGTAATCATTGGCTTTCCTTGCGTTAGTTAGTCGATGACGATGCTGGCGGGTCGAGCCTATCAAGTTGGTTATGACGGATCATCGCTTGCAACTCTTCCACATAGGCCTGCCCACGCTCAGAGTAGCGCCCTAATCCATTGGCGAGCACCGCGCCTGAAAGCGTTTTGTTTTGCTCTCGCAGACGGGCGCGGATCTCGCGTAGCCCTTGATACGCGGCATGGGTATTTAAGTTATTGATGTAGCTTTTTACTGAGGCTTGTGGGTTATCAAAGGCTGCCACTTCGTGCACTTTCCCTTCCGCACGTTGCTTGGGTACCAGTCCACATCCTTTGCTGAAACACCACTGTCCGAAGTAATTATTCCCTTCACGCGCAAACCGCGAGGTGCCCCATGCACTCTCATTGGCCGCCTGCGCTAATACCAACGACGGCGGAATGATATCTACCCGTTGGATCAGTGCCATCCAGTCTGCTTCTTGGCCGACATCAAACTCGGCTAGCTCATACTGATCGGCGAGCGCTTGAACGCGTTTTGTTTCTCGGCGGCTTAACTCACTTTGACGCGTGTGCCATGCCGTTAACGCGGTGCGATCCGCCAAGATTTCGCTGTTAATGGTATTCACGACAGGGGTGAAGTAATCAAAAAACGCCTGCTTACGCTCTGCCCCCGCCGCAAAGGATTGAAAATCAGGAACAAGGGGAGCTTTGGGCTGCTGACGCGAGATCAAAATGGTGATAGCCACAGCAACAATAGCCATGCCAATCAAGACAAAGTTACGATGTTTCATGATGCCCCTGATGTTGTCGATGTGAGCGGTATTATACGCGAAATACCCGTTGGCGACGAATATCGCCCGCTCAACTTTATACTGGCAGTGCCACATCTATGTTAACAGGGAAAAATCACCCGAAAGCACGCCCCACCTAAATCACTATGGTCAACCTCAACATGGCCGCCGTGACGAGTGACAATTTGTTTAACGATCGCAAGCCCTAAACCATACCCGGAACGCTTTTTATCGCGGGAACGATCCGCACTGTAAAAGGCATCAAAAATAAATGGCCAGTGTAACGATTCGACCCCCTCACCATCATCGTGTACCGCGATCACCAGCTGAGTGTCCTCACAATAGACACGCACGGCTATTTGACTGGTCGCATACTTCTCCGCATTACCGATTAAGTTGGTGATCACTCGCTTGAGCAGGTGAGGGTCGGCCTCAACACTGGGCAAATCTTGTGGTGCATCCAAACTTACGGACTTAGTGCTCAGCGCTTGCCAACGCGGCCATTGTGCATTCATCCACACAGACGTATCGAGCGTTTGCAGCGAAAATAGCGTGTTAGGATGATCAACACGGGCCAGATACAGAAGCTCATCGACCAGTGACGTCATTTCATCAGTGTCTTCAATAATACTCGCCACTTTTTTTTGCTGCTTGCTATCTAACTGGCTTTCTCCCAACAATTCAGCTTGCCATTGAATTCGAAATAACGGCGATCGCAATTCATGCGCCACCGCATTGGTTAATGCTCGGCTACTCGTAACTAAATGACCAATGCGATCGGCCATATGATTAAAGGTGCGATTCAGTGATCCAACACGCTGGTGGCTCCGCGTGGACGCACGTGCGGTAAGATTACCGTCTGCAAACTGATGTGCTGTTTTCTCGAGCGCACGGACACGACGACTTAAAAACCACACCATAAAGAAGCTATAGATKGCAAACCCGCCGAATAAAAACACAACTAGCAAGTCTTCATTAAACGCAACGGATTGATGTAGCTCAGAGTCTGGCGCATTTTGCATACTGTAAAACGTTTGATGATCCGATAGCTTGAGCCATAGCGTGTCTTCATCATCGTAAAAGACACCAGCTTCACGGCTTTGCTGGTTAAAATAGGTTGCAACAGTTGCCGGGACAGTGTGCGTGTTGTACACATCCAGCTCTAATTCGACCTTGTCAACGTAGCCTTGGAGTACCTGTAAGGCAGCCTCTGTACCAGACGTCGCTTCAATGGCATCGAGCATATCTACAATGCCATCCGCTCTTCTTTGTTCGAGTATGGCGTCATAATCACCGAGCACGCCCTCTTCAAAGACAAAAAAAGAGGTCATGGTGATAAAAAAAACAACCACTAACCCCACATAGAATTCAATATATATTCTGCGCATGCCCGTACCTTAAAACGCGAATGATGAGTATGAATAGACAGCCCTTGCTGCTTGTCCAGRTAGTGCTCATGCAGATAATGCTTATGCAGAACCAGACGATATCATGATACTAAATCATCTGCGCATCGACTTCTGTCGGTGGTTTGTCACGATCCTGAACCTTATTTTTCAGCGCATTACCTTGATGGCGACAACCATTGACCACTTGTCGACATAGACAGACAAAAAAGTGACATTCATCGCCCTTTATATTGAGTACCCTGCAGCCCTATAACAATCAGGGGTGTAAATCATGAAAACACATTCAATGCTCGTTATTTTAGCATTAACGTCATCAGCCTCTTCGATGAGTGTCAATGCAAAAGAAAATACAGAAAATCGTTACTTTATTGGTTTTAAACACGGCAACACTATTTTTACAGACGCCAAATCACCGAAAATAAGGCATTGGGACATAGCAGAAGGATGGAGCAGTCATCCTGACTCGCCGTCAGGTGCAGACTTTGATGAAGTGTCAACAACATCGATCAACATCGGGAAAAACGTTTATCAGCATGGCAGCCATAGTATCGACATGTATGGTTTTTATGATTTGGGAGGCTCTACGTTTACGTCCTTGAAAGACCGTTCAGAAACCAAACGTCATATAGATACCTTCGGTCTAGGCGGAAAATATAAGTATTCGATCAGTGCTACTCTTTATAGCTTTGCTGGATTGGAAGTCGGTCATTATAAAGACACGCTCAAGCATAAGGCGATAACCGAATGCAGTAATAGCAGCTATTGCTACGAAACCGAAAAAAGTCAAACCTCCAAATCTGGACTAATGACTGCCGCATTTATTGGTGCAGGTGTTAACTTAAACGAAGATGTAGACGTTGAGTTAGGGTTAAGACATCAACGCCTCAATAAAAACAAATACGATGAAGAGTTTAATTTCAAAAAGTCAAACCAAATCTATCTCGGCCTTAACTATCACTTTTAATCTTCCACTAGGCAGTCATACCATGGCTGTCTAGTGCTACTATTCATACGGTCATGTTAAACAGAACATTAGCCCTCATTGCCACACTTGTTATAGCTTTATATTGTTATTTTATATCAACAACTTACACCCCTAGCAGCCAACGAAACATGGCGCTTGTTGATCGCGTTATGCTCAATGAATTAGACGCATTATTTTCTTTTCCACCTCAGGACATATGGAACAATCAGTATGTGTTACAGGATCACCCTATAGTATTGGTGAGTAAAAAAAAGTGGAATATATACAGCACAATATTTATCGTCAATAAACCGGACAACTACGATAGCGTTTGGCTAAAAAAAGTCGATACCTCGCCATACCAGAACATTAGCAACCTCTACAGCACACGCTGGTATGATCTAAGCACGCTGTTATGGCGATTTATTGCGAACTTCACAAACACAATGATTGAGGGTAAAGACGCATTAGTGTTCTATTATTCTGAAGGGGCTTTCCTCATTAATGACAATAAAGGTGCAGGGTTCTCACAATTTATGTCTCATGAAGCATTCCACCTGTATCACCAAAAAAGATGGCATTATGATCAAAATGGTAATGAATTTATCGCACAATACCCACATAATCATGAACACTATCAGCTACTCGCGCGCGAAATGACGCTACTTGACCAAGCGTTAGACAATTTATCAGACAAAAACGTATTAAAAAGCACGCTGCGAGACTGGGTTACGATTAGAGAAAAACGCTATCAGCAATGGCCCCAACTCGTCGCGGAGACGAACAGTGAAACAATGGAAGGAACAGCAACATACGTAGAGCTCAAACCCTTTCTTCTACACTATGATGAAATGTTTGTTCCTGCCGCAAATGACACTGTTCTCTCATTTAATGACTATTTTAATTGGATCATTAGCAGTAACAATCACCATTTACTCGAACGAAGAATGTCTTATGAAAAGGGATTGGCGCTATGCCTCATACTTGACCAACTCTCAGAGACGTGGAAACAAACCCTTGGTGAAAATGCGCCTACGCTCTACGCGTTGATTAAAACAAGGGTCGTCAAGTCAGAGCAAGCTTACCAAGTGTCAGGAACAAATAAGTAACCTTTCCCCCGTACCGTGATAATACGGTGCGGGCTCGCCGCGTCATCCATCAGTTTTTTTCGCAGTGTAACAATCTTATTGTCTACCGTTCTGTCGATACCGTCATATTCAATGCCCCGTAGCGCTTTGGTCAGTGTATCTCGAGACTGAACCGCATCGGGGTGTGACGCGAGCTGCCACAGTAAGTCAAACTCACTTTCCGTTAACGTAATGCTTTGTTCATCCAACTGGCACTGTCGGCGCGCTTGATTAAGCACAAGCCCACCATATTGCAACAGCCTTGACGGTGTTGATGGCAGGGTAACTTCTGATTGACGACGCAATAACATCCGTACTCGCGCCATCAGTACTCTTGGTTTAATGGGTTTACTAACAAAGTCATCGGCGCCAATTTCCAGTGCCGCGACATGATCAAAGTCGTCATCACTGGCGGTTAACATCATAATAAGTCCGTGAAAATCATTGCGTATCTGTCGACAAATTGTCAATCCATCATCGCCAGGCAGCATCAAATCCAGCAAGACTAAATGAGGCTGATCCGCTAAAATGCGTTCTGCCGCCCCCGTACCCTGCTCTAATGCCGTTACTGTGTAATTTTGTGCCTCGAAGTAGTCTGTCAGCATTTCGCGCATTTTCGGATCATCTTCAACCACAAACAAATGTATTTTTTCTTCCATTTTCACTCATAACAACGTGATTATCTTAACTATGGTTACCTCAATTGTAGTCTAATTTCTACCGATTATTTCGTTTACAAACACCAGACAATTCCATACCAACTTAAGATACTTTTATTGCATCGCTGCGTTTAGAGTACTGCCAATCCGAGCGTTAGAYACTTTTAAGGTAAAACACATGAAAAAACTAGCTATTATTATCGCAGCGATCGCGTCAAATGCAGCCTATGCGGGCGACACATATATCCGCAACGGCAATATCTACTCACATGAAGGACAAGCGGTCGCTGAAGTGGGTATCAGCACGACAAGTGATCTTTACAAAAGCCAAGATGACACTACCTATCTGAACCTAAACCTTGGCTATCGCGGTGAAGACTTCAACGCTGATCTAACAAATGGCCTTAACTACCGTTTTTTCGGCAATAATGATGACAGTGTGAACATCAACGCTTTTATCGGTCATGCATCAAAGGGTTACGAGAGCAAAGACGCTGATAGCCTGGCAGGCATGAAAGATCGTAAGGCAGGGATCAATGGCGGTTTTAATGTGGATATCAATACCGGTATGGGTGGTGTTCTTTCTACATTTGTAGGACACGACATCACGGGCGAATACGACGGTCTAAACGCTGGCATGAAGTACATGCATATCACACACTTTGGTAAAATCGACTTCGTTCCATTCGCGGGTGTGAACTGGCTAAGTGATGATTATGTTGATCATTATTTTGGTGTAAAAGACAGTGAAGCGACCATGCAACGTTCGGCTTATAAAGGCGATAACAGCTTTACTTACAACTTAGGATACAAGCTTGTGATGCCAATGAGCGAAAACTGGGATATCAGCCAAAGTACGCAATACACCCGTTTGGACAGTGACATTGCTGATTCGCCAATTGTAGATAGCGCTAATCAGTGGGATGCACAAGTGACCATGAGCTATCATTTTTAAGATCCCGAGCTCAGATCAGAACTATCTCAATAAGGCCTCCGCTTCATCCGGAGGCCTTGTCACGTCATGGAGTTCGCTTAATGAACACGACGACACACGTTTAGCTATCTCGCTGATTCAGACTTCTCGCTGGTCCCCCATTGCAGGCAGTAATTCAGGTGGTGGCATGGTCACGGTTTGCAGTCCTGCCGTTTGCAAGGCGACTTTTATGATATCAAGATGCGCTTGTGTTGCCTCTAGCCAGTTGCTGGCATTGCCCTTCACGCCTGCTCGATGAAAACCATTTAAACGCACGGAAAACACATTTCCCTGCGTCAATTGCATTTGCTGCAAATTATATAAATAGGCGCAGAGTGACGACAGGTTAGCTTGCCAGTCGGTATACCCGGGGACCAGTAACAGCCGCACTTCCTGCAATTTTCCCTGCTGCGCCAGCCAAATTAGGCTATCACGCACACGGCGGGGTGAATGTCCGGTCAAGGCTCTATGCGCGTCATTACCCCATGCTTTCATATCCACCATGGCACCGTCCATGTAGGATGACAACGCCTGCCAACGCTGACATGACACACTGCCGTTAGTATCGATCAAGCATGTAAGGTGGGCTAATTCAGGGTGCTGTTTGACCGCGCGAAAAAGCGCGCGGACAAAGCGCCATTGCAGACTGGCCTCACCACCACTGACGGTAATTCCACGAATAAAGTGCCGTTGTTGATAAATCGCCGTCACTGCCTCGGCCAAAGACATATCGAATGAGCTTGCGCTGTCACGTTCAATGGTTTCAGGGTTGTGGCACCCTGGGCAACGAAATTGGCAACCTTGCAGAAAAAACACCATCCGATTACCGGGACCATCGACACAGGAATAGGGCAACACACTCGCCACCCGAGCCACTGACCCCGATGTTTTCTCCTGCTTAGGATGGCTCATGAGTGTCCGTCCAACGCGCGCCGGCGAGAAACTCCGCACTCACAACTCGCGGCTGCCGTGCTGTCACTGTCGTCATATCAGAAGCTTCTGCGCCCAATACCGTGGTGTTGGTCCGAGATCCCGATTGTTTGAACTGGGTAATCTCGGACTTTTTCACCATATAGCCGGTGATACGCACGAGATCATTTCCATCTGTATTCGCGGTGAATTCACGCAGCCCGGATTGCAGCGCCCCTAAACATAAATCGGTTAATGCATCGGGATTGCTTTTTATGGTTTCATCCAATGTTAGGATCTCGCTCACACCCGCTTCAAAGTAAGGATGTAACGGCGCAAGCGCCTGTAAATGGGTGACAGGATCCGGTTCACAACCGTAACGAATCCTCACCCCCGGAGTGGTCCCTTGGTCAATGGATAACCCACCTTGCGCATGCAGCAACGCTCGTCCACGCCAGCCATACTTCACTGGCGTCTCTGCTACAAACGTACTCAATGCTTTGGTGATATCGTGTGCCATCTCATTCGCCGCTGCATCGTGACCATATTCGCCACATAGACCTTGGCGTGCCATCAGGGTATTGACCGCTTCAGCCATCGCGTACACGCCAAACATGGGTACAAATTTTTTCTCATCAATTAAGCCTTCCTGCACCAGAAAGCTATTAAAAAAGTGTGATTCTTGATGCAGGAAGTGACTGCGTGCATCGATCAGCTCCACCATCAATGCACCGTAATGTGGCAAGGTGTGCGAGAGCAATGTCGAGAGATCATTGGCTTCTTCTGCGACTTTCTTTAAGTTAAGGCGTACCAAGGTGTTCGCACCGCCTCCAATCGGTAGCGCGTTGTAGCAGCTCACAATCCCCATATTGGGCCAGTGAGCCTCTGCATCACCAAATGTGGCTTGGTGTACCGGCCAGTTAGCAATATGTGGCTTGCTACAGGCAATGATGTTATCTGTCGCCTGACGAACTAGGGTGCGCGGGGTACAAGACGGATCCACCATCAAGGTCAGGTTGGGGGCAACTTGCTGCAGTTCTGCATCGATGCGCAAAATCATGCGGCAAACACGATTATCATCTGGGCCAATATTGGCATGCATAAATGCGTCTGGCAGTGTTCTATCGAGCTGGATCCAGAATCGCTTCAGCGCTTGATACAAATGTTCATCACTCACATCCTCGCAATATGGCAGCAGGAGTTGATCGAGATAACCCAAAAACACCGGGATATTGGTCACCGAAGGCACATGATGGTAAAGCACCATGAGCTTCATCAGCGCATCCTCTAGATCGGTTGCCGGCGTTAACGCCAAATACTCCGACCCACGTTTTAAAAAGCGGGCATAATCGGGCAACACATAACGCGGTTTAAAGGAAGCGTGACCCTCAAACATATCGCCAATCACACCCTGCTCCATCGCAGCCACGAGCGCTCGGCTGCAAGGTACGTAGGGCAAAGCCGCATCGGCTTGCGCAGCGAGCGCTAACGTTTTCTGCGATGGGGTTAAGTGCGGATGGGTAACAATGGCATGCATAGCGTCTGTCATGCGGGGCTCCTGACAAGCTGAGTTCTAAGAATAACCCCATAAGAATAAAGGGTTATTTTCTTAGAATATGTTAGCTTGCCCACACGATAGAAAACCGCTATCTCTCACGTGATGCTTCCACGTCTGTCGTGTGACCTTGTGTTTGTTCTGGCGGTGCAAACAAGCACTGCCATCGTTGCCGAAAATTCAAATCAGGCTGCGTGACATCGCGCCACATTTGTTGCCATTCTGCAAAGGTCACCACCAGAGGGTTGAAACTGTTTACTGGCTTGGGGATACCATAGCGAACCGGTTCAGATTCCGGCTCGAAGGTGCCAAATAATTTGTCCCAAATGATCAAAATGCCCGCGTAGTTTTTGTCGATGTACTGGGGGTTCACGCCATGATGAACACGATGATGAGACGGGGTATTAAAAACCCATTCCACAGGCCCGAGTGTCTTTATCCATTGAGTATGGACAAAAAACTGTAACCCTAAATTCAACAGCACAACAAACACCACCCATTGGGGCGGAAATCCAATCACCACCAGCGGCAGCCAAAACAGCCACATCCCTGCCAGCGGATACATTAAGCTTTGGCGAAACGCGGTGCTAAAGTTCATCCGCTCTGAGCTATGATGCACCACATGCGCCGCCCACATCCAGCGAACACGATGGCTGGCGCGGTGGAACCAGTAGTAACAAAAATCTTGTGCGACCATCAGCAACAAAAACAGGCTCACCGACATCTCAATGTCGAACAGCCGCCAGCCAAACCACCATAAATAGACCTTGGCAACCAGCAAACCGGTCAGTAGATCGGCAGCTTGATGCAGCCCCGCCAAGGTAAAGTTACAGAGCACTTCCGGCACGTAATAACGCGCATTATCGCCCAATTTCCCCCGGCGCAGCGCCATCCAATACTCCCCCAGCATGCATAAGAAAAACACGGGAGCCAGTCCAAGCAGTAGCCATTCTGGATGGGAGATCAGTTCAGTCACGGAGCCTTTATCGCACAGTACAATTTCTTAACATATTAGGTCTTTCAACCCAACCTGTAAGGAAAAGCATCATCAAGCTGTTAGTTTGCGCACAAAAGGAGAGTAAGCGGATATATAGATACAAAAAAGCCGCTGATTTCTCAGCGGCTTTTCGGTATGTGGCGGAGGGACAGGGATTCGAACCCTGGAAGGGCTATTAACCCTTGCCGGTTTTCAAGACCGGTGCTTTCAACCGCTCAGCCATCCCTCCGAACTGGGTGGTATACTAATGTTGCCCCGAGTCAATGTAAAGCACTGCAACAAAAAATTTGGTTTAAGTGATGGATATTTATCCATTAGTCGCTTCTCTTGGCTTCACATTGGTTAAACAAGTTGGTACAACGTGCACATACTCTCGACGAGAGCTCGCATGTTATTAACTCAGGAACCAACATGACCTTAGACAGCTTTCTCGCTAAAGTCACGCAAACCCCAGATATGGTAATGTTTGACGAGACAATAGCGGTGATAGATGCCCATTACGACTATGCCCCCACTCGATTCACTAACGGTGATCTGGCTAATAAAGCAGGCCAGAACACAGGGTCTTGCAAAGTCCTCGCATTCTGCCAGCTCCATGAGCTTACGGAAGCACAGACACTCTCCTGCTTTGGGGGGTATTATCGCGAGGACGTGCTGAGCAACCCTTCGGGGACGGATCACAAAAACATTCGCAACTTTATGGTCACTGGATGGAACGGCGTCTCATTTGACAAAATGCCACTTAAGGCCAAAACACGCGCGCACTCGTAGCATGAAAGCAACGTGAAACGGCGACCCTAAGTCGCCGTTTTGCCTATTAAACCGACGTTTTAACCGACGCCTTTAACCCGATATCGCGGCTTGATGACGAGGTAAAAATACTTCTCCCATCATACAACGCACGCTTCCCCCACCCACAGTTTCAATTGTGTTGACATCGACAGGCACCAATTTACCAAATTGGCGCAGCGTGCGTTTTTGCTCTTCAGTAAACGCACTGTAGGCCGACAATGACATGACGATGAGTGATTCACCGTGGCGATTGCGCAATTGTAAAATATTGCCACAAAGCTGGTTCATTTGTGATTCACTAATGGATACCAAGGTTTTATCTTGACTCAATGTGTTACACACARGATCTCGCTGCCCCGGTTCTATCACCTCATCGCACACAACGGCAAACTCTTCACCCACCGCCATCATCACATTGGTATGATAAACCGGATTGCCATCGCTCATTTCCGTGTTAAAGCTCACGACTTGTCGCATGCCTACCTTTGCTGCCCACTCAGTGAGCAAAATGCTGTCACAACGGTGTGAAAGCGCCGCATAAACACGCTGGTTGAGGTGGTCGATAACCAYCGCGCCCGTACTTTCAAGAAACGCATCGTCCTTGTCATGACACTTCACTTTGTGTACGTGATTGACGGCATAGCCTGCACGGTCTAATGCAGTCATTAAGCGCTCGGGTTTCACCTCTAGCTGGCGGTTTGGGCACGCCATAGGGTAAAGATAAAGCTCGCCACTGGGGAGGGTACTAAACCAGTTATTGGGAAACACGGCATCAGGCGTTGCAGGGTCAGAGTCTGGGTACTCCATCACCACCACATCGATACCATGGCGGCGGAGGATCATCACCATGTTGTTGAATTCTGCCATCGCGCGCGCTTTTACTTCTTCATCCGGTAGTGACGGCGCATGCTGAAAACCATTATCCTCACTCGTTTGCGCATTAAATTTAAAATGAAGCGGGGGCACCATCACCACAGCAGACGCCGCATGTGGATGAGTCAGCGGATATTGGGTATCACAGCTCGCTAAAAACGCCATAAGCAAACCTTCTAAAAACAACAAGTATTAAGAGTATAGAGTCGCTGTCACGCACGCGATCAATCCGGGTGCGTCACCGCCTCTTCCAACAGTGTGAATACTGAACAAGCGGAGGAAAATATCATTGAAACAAGTTTTTTACAAACTGAGTTTCTCAGCCTCTCGCACACCTACAGACACTTACAGCCAGTTCTCCTATATCTCACTGAATTAATGATCTTTTTAAAAGCTTCTCGGGGTGGCAGCGATATTCACCGCTCCGAACAATTATGGCCCCTACCCTGTGTGTGGTTGGCTACAATAGAAATAGCGGCAAGGAGGAAAAGGCATGGAAACGGCGCGCCCCACTCACAATGAGCAGCAAAGACTTCACGCATTGCACGATCTAGGCATATTAGACACTGGACACGAAGACAGATTTGAGCGGATTGTCAGAGTCGCTGCATATGTCTCGGATTGCCCCGTTGTCGCCATTAGCTTGGTCGATGAACAGAGACAATGGTTTAAAGCCAAACGTGGTTTAGCCGTCAACCAAACAAGCCGCAGCGAATCGATTTGTGGTCATGCTATTCAGCAATTAGAGCCATTAATTGTTGAGGATACGCTCAACGACAGTCGCTTTGCTGACAACCCTTTGGTAACAGGCCCTCCTTATATCCGTTTTTATGCAGGTTTTCCCTTTAGCCTGGATAGCGAACACCTGCTTGGAACGCTCTGTGTGATCGATCATCATCCTCGCGAGCTTACGGATGCCTGTCAGCGCGCGCTGTCAGACCTCGCGCGTATCGTCGAACATGAATTGGTCATGACGCAACAAAATGTCATTGATCCGCTAACAGACGTCTTTAATCGACGTGGCTTTTACCGAGAAGTAAACAGTTATCTAACAGACGACGTAGTCATTGAAGATCAACATACGTTATTACACTTTGACGTTCGCCAGTTACAAGACGTCAACCAGCGCTATGGCAAGCATGCCGGCGACAAAGTCCTGAAAGAGTTTGCTGGCTGTCTAACAGATGTGTTCGGTGATTTGGGCTGGGTTGGTCGCCTAGAAGGCTGTGAATTTGCGATATTATTGATTCAACAGGATGTCGATGCGGTCGAAGCACAATTGGATCGCTTCTATCTCCGGCTTTGTCGCCGATTATCCTTAGAACGCTATCCGTTCAACTACTCAGTCGGCCTTGCGCACTTTTCGCAGATTGACGAAACCGTCACGCTAGAAACAATGCTTCTAGACGCGACAAGTGATACAAGGCGCTACGCTGTGCCTGAAGAAACACGTCATATAGGGTGAAGTCGATGGAGAGTTATGAAGATTGGAGCGACATACGAGGTTCGAACTCGTGACCTCGACCTTGGCAAGGTCGCGCTCTACCAGCTGAGCTAATGTCGCCTTATGCAATTAAGCGTTGCATGRCGCTGTGTAAAATTGGTTGCGGGAGACGGATTTGAACCGCCGACCTTCGGGTTATGAGCCCGACGAGCTACCAAACTGCTCCATCCCGCGTCCGTAACATCAATTGTTGCTTGATGTGGGCAAAACTTGGAGCGACATACGAGGTTCGAACTCGTGACCTCGACCTTGGCAAGGTCGCGCTCTACCAGCTGAGCTAATGTCGCCTATGCAATTAAGCGTTGCATCACGCTTTGTAAAAATTGGTTGCGGGAGGCGGATTTGAACCGCCGACCTTCGGGTTATGAGCCCGACGAGCTACCAAACTGCTCCATCCCGCGTCCGTAACATCAATACTGCTTGATGTGGGCAAAACTTGGAGCGACATACGAGGTTCGAACTCGTGACCTCGACCTTGGCAAGGTCGCGCTCTACCAGCTGAGCTAATGTCGCCTATGC